>CAKZQD010000071.1 GCA_937139485.1 uncultured Bacteroidota bacterium
TGAATTAAAGCGGAGAGATAGTAGCTCAGCTGGTAGAGCATATCCCTTTTAAGGATAGGGTCCTGGGTTCGAACCCCAGCTGTCTCACCATTAAAAACCCGAACTTTTAGTTCGGGTTTTTTGTTTTAAAGATCATTTGATTTAAGAACCTTGTCTAATGATTTTTTATGAACAGAATTGGATTTTTTGGGATACTATTAGAAGTTAGTAAAATTAAAGTTTTGCCAAAACTTAATTTTTCTGCAAGATAAATTTAGTGTAGATTGAATGTTCTGTTTTTTACAAACAAAATACTTTATTTTTTGCGAGCAAATTTACTTAAATACAAATATAAGTAAAGTAATTTTTTATTAATATTGAAAAGTTAATGACTATCCGTAAACAGACACAAAGTCAATAACTTGCGAAGAATGTCTCTCCCTTGAGGGAGATAAGAGGGTGACTTCTTACTATATTCACCCATCTACTTCCCTCAAGGGAAGGACAAGACTCGCAAAATATAACTCGATTTATGGTTAGGTAACTTTACGGACAGTCAATGAAAAGTTTTATTGCAGCTCAAACTGCGCTTCAATAAATTTTTCTGCCACTAAAAAGCCATTTTCATTGTTTATTTTGCTTTGAAGTGCTTTGGCTTTTACTTTTAGTTTATCAGCTTTTAATTCATTAAAACTACTCAGCAGATTAGAAACCGTAAGTTTTTTCAAGGGAATTGGCGCTACACCAACTTCCATATTTTGTACTTGTTTTCCCCAGAAATATTGGTCGCCAAATGGGTGTAAAATCGGGCAAATCATTTGTGGTAGTCCCGCTTTCAACGCCATAGCTGTAGTGCCAGCACTACCGTGATGAATAATATAATCTGCCTGCGGAAATAACAACTCAAAAGGAGCGTAGTCGATAACTAAAACTTGATTAGATTCTTTTATTTCCACCTCATTCAATCCCCAGCCTTTAACAATTAAAACATTTACATTGTGCTTTTGAATAATGGCATCTATAAAGACATTAATATCTGTTTTAGACTGATAAGGCATACTTCCAAAAGTAATAATTAGCGTTTTTTGCTTTTTGGCTAAAAACTTTACCAGCTTTTCTGAAAGCCTGTCTTTTTTATTTTCTTTCAACCAAAAACCACTGTAAATATGATCTTTTGGATAGTCTTTGGGTACTTCTAAAAACGAAGGACTTATACCATACAAAACAGGTGTCTCCAAAAGCAAATCGCTTTTTGGTAAGTGGTTCTTTTTTCTAAAATTTTTAACAGGCGTGCTCAATGAATTCATCATAGCATTGGCAAACTTGTAGGTAAGTTTATTCAAAAACTTTGGAACGGGCAAAAACATTAAAACTGGATTTGTGAAAGTTCTTGTAGGTGTAAAAAATGGTACAACATAAGTTTTTATGAGTTTGTGTTGCATTTCAGAACCAATACCGTCTATCATTGTTTTTGGGTGGTACAGAATCACATCCGACCATTTCAATAAGTCATAATAAGTTGCTAAAGAATTTTCAATAATAGGATAAACTTGTTCTTTTAAGGCTTTTCCTAGAGCAAAAGGATTTTTTCCAATCTTTTTCTTCAGTTTAGAATCATCCATTATAGATTCATAATCGCCTTCAAAAGCTACATATTCTACATCATATTCAGAAGCCAGAGATTCATACATTTTGGCAGAAGAAACTTTTACTTGATGTCCTTGTTTTGAAAGATATTCGCCCAAAACCAAAAAAGGTTGAACGTCACCTCTTGAACCTATTGTGCAGAGTGCTATTTTCATATTGATTTATTTAGTATTTCTATTTTACCATCTTATGAAACTGCTGAATTTTGCTATTGTTTCCTAAAATATAAATTAAATCGTTTTGTTTTAAGGTTTCTTCAGGATCAATTATTTCTAACATTTTATCGTCTCTTTTTATGCTTAAAATATTGACACCGTATTTGCCTCTTAGATTTAATTCTTTAATTGGTTTTCCTAGATATTCACTACTGTCTGCAGTTATGCGTAAACAGGTAATATTGAAGTCAGATAAATTATTTGAATTGACTGTTTTAGGTCGTTTTAATTCGCCTTTAAACAACTGATAATTGTCACCTCTTATTTTTTCTATGTGCATTTCTATTTCATCTTCTGGTACTAAAAAGTTTTGAAGTACACGAGAAAATATCTGTATAGAAGTTTCAAACTCTTCAGGAATGACTTCATCTGCGCCAAGCGCAACTAGTTCTGGTGTTTCTTTTACAAAACGAGTTCGTACTACCAAATATAAAGAATCTGAATAGCTACGAACATTTCTAACTACATTTTTAGTAGCAGAATTGTCTGAAATAGCAATGACTACAGCTCTTGCAGAAGAAATATTTACGGTTTCTAAAATATGATCTTCTGTTGCATCTCCAAAAATGATTGGAACGCCTTTTGCTTT
Source organism: uncultured Bacteroidota bacterium (assembly GCA_937139485.1). Lineage (GTDB taxonomy): Bacteria > Bacteroidota > Bacteroidia > Chitinophagales > UBA8649 > CAKZQD01. The sequence continues at coordinate 2,431 of CAKZQD010000071.1, forward strand.
TTCTCGTCTTACGGTTTCAGGGTTCATTTCTATAACTGCATACGGAATATTGCTGGCTGCAGCAGCTTTTGCCAAGTTGCTACCATTTATTCCATAACCTATAATTACTAAATGGTTTTCTAAAGAGTCGTTGATGGCCTCAGGAATATCAAATTCAGGTTCTGCTTTAGGTTTTACGCCCAGTTTGTGAGCAAAAGCAATTAATTTGTCTGCTATGGTGCCAGAAAAAATAATAACAAAAGGCGTTATCATCATAGAAACAATAGAAACCGACAAGAAATACTGATTGGTTTCTACGCTCAATAAATTAAACTCGATACCAACTTTTGAAAGTATAAAGGCAAATTCACCCACTTGAAACAAAGCCAAACCGGTAAGAATTGATGTTTTAGCAGGATATTTTAAAATAGCCATTGCCGCTGCTGCAATAGTAGATTTTATAATTAAAACCACCAAAACCAATAGCAAAATAACAGGAATATGGTTTAAAAAGAAGCTTAAATCCAACAGCATACCAACTGAAACGAAAAAGAAGCTGGTAAAAAGCTCTCTAAACGGAAGAATAACGCTTGTGGCTTGATGACTATATTCAGATTCTGAAACAATAAGACCAGCTATAAATGCGCCAAGAGCCAGTGATAGTCCAATTTCTGAGGTCATAAATGCAATAACAAAACAAAGCGTAATAGTGACTAGTATAAAAAGTTCTTTGCTGTTGGTTTTTGCGACAGCGTGAAGCAATTTTGGAACAATATAACGTGCACTAACATAAGTAAGTGCTACAACTACAACAGATTTTACAAGCAATGAAACAATACTCATTACGATATCTGTAGATTGACCAGCTATCATAGGCGTAACCAACATCATAGGCACGACTATAATATCTTGAAAAATTAAAACCGCCAAAGCATTTCTGGCGTGCGCAGAAGAAATTTCATTTCGATCTTGAAGGGTTTTTAAAACAATAGCCGTACTTGATAGTGAAAACAAGAAACCGACAAATACAGATTCGTTCCAAGCAAAACCTAACAAATTATAAACCAATGCAGATACAGCTACCGTAACCGCCACTTGAAAAAACCCACCTATAAAAACCGTTTTTCTAATAGACATTAACTGCTTAATAGACAGTTCCATACCGATAACAAAAAGCAATAAAATGACTCCAATTTCAGATAAAATTTCTACTTCTTCAACTTTTGTAATAAGACTTAGCGCATTTGGTCCTATAATAACACCCGTGAGCAAAAAACCAATAATAGAAGGCAATTTAAGCTTCTGAAGTACGAAAACAATAAGAACCGAAAAACCTAAAAGTATAAGAATGTCTTGAAATATTGGAATGTGCATTTTTTATATTTATTTTCAGTATATAAAATAGAACTGTGTATTTTTAATAGCTTAAAAAACTACATTTCACAAAGATAATCAATAGCATAAGAATCTATTTAGAATATTGTTTCAATCAAAAAAACGTCTTTTTAATTTTGAGTATTTTTATTTCAGAAATAACAATATTACTTTCAAAATCTCCATATTTTGTAAATCATATAGTTTTTATTGTAGCATATTTAATTGAATAAAAACAGAATAAAAAAAGAGGATAACTAATTAAAATTATCCTCTTTGAGTTTTAGTTTCTAAAAACTTATATAGATAAAGCTCCTGCTTCTGCTACAGTATGATCGTTTTCTACTGTACTTCCACTTACTCCAATTGCTCCAATAATTTCTCCTTCGGCATTTTTAATTGGCATTCCACCAGGGAAAGTAATTAAACCATTGTTAGAGTGTTCAATGTTGTATAATGGTTGTCCAGGTTGAGATAATTCTCCTATGATTCCAGTATTCATATCAAAGTAACGAGCAGTTTTTGCTTTTTTGATAGAAATATCTAAAGAACCTAACCAAGCGCCGTCCATTCTTGCAAATGCTACCAAGTTTGCTCCAGCGTCTACTATTGCAATATTCATTTTCGTATCTATTGCAGTTGATTTTTGTTGTGCAGTTTCAATTGCTTTTTCTGCTTGTGCTAATGTAATGTTCATAATACTTTTGTTTTAATGTTTGGCGTAATAGACAAATAGTAGGCTAGAAAGTTCTATATGCGTTGGTATCATTACCTTTGAGGTAAATGAAAGGTTATGAATAAAAAAAGTGCAAGTTTTGTGATAGTAAAATAATAAAAAAGAATGGTATTCTAAGAGGAAAACAGCTGTACAAATGCCATATTTGTAAAAAGCAATTCACTGGAGGAAACGATGTATCTTCTGCCGTAGTTTGGCAAGAATATGTAGAAGGAAAACAAACATATAATCAATTAGCAAAAAAGTACAATTGTTCTAAAAGAACCATTCAACGAAAAATAGATACGCATAAAGTTTTTCTTCCTGTAATTTGTGCTAGACCTGTAATTGTTTTAATGGATACAACTTATTGGAAAAGGGGTTTTGGTGTAATGCTGTTTAAGGACTCAATGACCAACGAAAACCTTTTAAAATATTACGTTAAAACTGAGAATAATCAACTCTACCTAAAAGGCATAAAAGAACTTGAAAGTAAAGGGTTTATCATCAAAGCAATAGTCTGTGACGGAAGAAAAGGTTTGTTTCAATTGTTTGATAATATTCCAATGCAAATGTGTCAATTTCATCAAGTAGCAATCATTAGAAGGTATATCACTAAGAACCCTAAACTACCAGCATCTATTGAATTAAAAGAGATTGTTAGCTTACTAAAACAAACCGATAAAGAAAGTTTTGAAGGGCTTTTAAACGAATGGTATGTTAAATGGGAAGCCTTTTTAAATGAGCGTACTTTAAATGAGGTCACAGGAAAAAGTCACTACACTCATAAAAAACTAAGAAGTGCTTATAGAAGCTTAAACACGAATAAAAAATGGTTGTTTACTTGGTATGAAAACTATGAACTAAGAATCCCAAATACAACCAATGCAATAGATGGTCATTTTTCAGATTTAAAGAACAAATTAAGAAACCATAATGGTTTATCTTTCCTTCGGAAAATAAAATTCATTGATGAGTTTTTAAAGGCATAAAGACCTCTAAAAATGGCAAAAGGAATCTAGTTAAAGATTCCTTTTGTTGACATTTTTTGTCGGTCATTAACTTATCCCTTAGATAGGTTGCTCTCCAGCAGAGCCTTCTTCTGTTTTGGTTAATAAAACAAAGATAGTAGTAGAATTTATTTATAGACCAAAGCTATCAAAAAAACAGCCTACTATTTGTCCACTTGAGAAAAAACTATAAAAAATAGCCTACTATTTGTCTATTAGACCTAAGTTTACATAATATTAAACACTTCAGCTATGAAAACTTCAATTAATCAATCATTTACTATGAGTAAATTGGAATTTACTAATTCTTTAGAAATGTACATTAATAGTAAGTTGAATAAGGTTTTTGCAGCCTTTAAATTATTAAATCTTGTTTTAAATCATAATAATACATTTAGATTGTATAAATCAGAACATAAAGAAATATTTACTGCAACTTTTAATATTATAGAAAAAAACAATTCAGAAATAAAAATTATTGGCAATATTTCTGTTAGAAAAAATTGGCAAAGTTCTATTTTAGAACCATTTGTTACTTGGGCTTTTATATTAATACTTGCACCTTTATATGCAATAGGTTATGGATTGAATAATATCTCTTCTAAAAACATAAAAGTAGCAATGCTAATTATTTGTTTTTTATATTTAGTAATTGCCTCTTATAAAATTTATAAATACATCAAAAAAAGATATGAGGTTAGAAAGCAAAATAATATTAAGGAATTTATAAATGAGATTAATGAAATTTTCGAGTTCATAAGAAATCAAAGAGCTACTTAAACGCCTCCTCAATACCTTCCAAATTATACTTCACAAAAGTTTTGCGCATATTTGGTGCAGTATAAGGGTTTTCGCAAGCAAAAAGAGCATCTATAATACTATTCATTTCTTCTGCGCTTAATACTTTGCCTGCGCTAATACTTGCTTTTGTAGCTAGTGAACTTGCTAAACTTTCTCGCTTATTGAGTTTTACTACGCTCATATTGTTTTTGAATTGTTCTAGCAAATCTTCAATCATATTTTGCTCGTCTGCAATGGTTAAATCTGCTGGTAAGCCGTGTATTACAAAACTATTATCTCCAAATTCTGAAATTTCAAAACCCAGAAGATTTACATCATCTAAAATTTCTCTCAGTACTTCAGCATCTTGCCCTTGTAGTTCTATATTTTTGGGAAACAACAATTTTTGACTTGCCATTTTCTGAGCATTTAAAGCTTGTTTGTATCGTTCAAACAATATTCTTTCGTGTGCTGCTTGTTGGTCTATTAATATGTAACCAGTTTTCAAAGAAGATAAAATATATCTGTTGGCTATTTGAATAGCTCGTGTTTTTTCATTTCCTTGTTTTGTGTCTTCACTTGAGTTATTTTGTTCAAAAACGTCTTGTGTTTCCTTTTGTTTTTCAAAAAGTTGTTTTTGCTCTTCTTTTGGTTCTTTTTTGGCTATACTATATAAGTCTTCCCATTCTGGTGTGGCTCTTTTGTATGTACTGTCTTTTGCAAAGGGGTTATATATTTCTTTCTCTTTTGAAAAAGGAAAATCTGTTTCTTGAAATTTCATTGCAGATTTAGAAACGTCAAAATCTTTGTCTTTTTGAATAAAAGTTCCCATTTGATTCAAGGCATCTTCTTGGTCAAAATCTAAAGTTGGTGTTACGCTATATTGTGCTAGTCCGTGTCTGGTAGCGGCATTTACAAAAGTATAGATTACTCTTTCGTTTTCAAATTTTATTTCTTGCTTATTTGGGTGGACATTTATATCTATTTTGGAAGGATCTACTTCTATAAAAAGTACAAAAAACGGAAATCTATCTTTTGGAATAATATCTTCATAGGCTCTAAAAATAGCGTGATTTAAGTAATTGCTTTTTATAAATCTTTTGTTTACAAAAATGTATTGTTCGCCTCTTGTTTTTTTAGCATAATCTGGCTTGCCTATAAAGCCGTTCATTCTTACTACATCAGTATCTTCAGAAAGAGGCACAAGAACGTGTGAAAATTTATCTCCAAACAAAGCTACAATTCTTTGTTTTAAATTTCCAGATTTTAAATGATATAATTCAGAACCATTATTGTACATTATAAAAGCAATTTCTGAATGCGCCAAAGCTACACGAATAAATTCGTCTATAATATGTTTGGTTTCTACATTGTCTGATTTTAAGAAATTTCTTCTTGCTGGAATATTAAAAAACAAATTTTTAATAGCAAAAGATGTTCCTCTTGCTTGCTGACAAGCTTCTTGTTTTAATATTTTACTTCCTTCTATTTGAATAGTAGTTCCTACGGGAGCTTCTTCTTGCCTTGTTTTTAATTCTACCTGTGCCACAGCGGCAATAGATGCTAAGGCTTCGCCTCTAAAACCTTTGGTTTGTATGGCAAACAAATCGTCTATGGTGTTTATTTTTGAAGTGGCGTGCTTTTCAAAACTCATACGAGCATCGGTTTCGCTCATTCCAATACCGTTATCTATTACTTGTATAAGTGTTTTGCCTGCATCTTTTATAATCAGTTTTATTTCTGTACTATTTGCATCTATAGCATTTTCTAGCAATTCCTTTACTGCAGAAGCAGGTCTTTGAATAACCTCTCCAGCAGCTATTTGATTGGCAATAGCATCGGGCAATAAACGAATTTTGTTTGGCATTAAGATTTATTGTTGAGTCTTAAAAATATTATGAGTAAAACTAGTAAAAGTAATAATGCAAAGATACCTGCGATTGCATTAATATTTAAAACGAAACCTAAAATTTTAATTTTACTACCAATGTGATAAAAAACATACACACACGCCATCATTAAAAGTAGAATAACATACTTTGATCTTTTTCTTGATTTTGTGTTGTGATTATAATGCGAAATTGATGGATCTCTAAACTTGCTTAATGTTTTAGAATGCTTAAAAAAAGCTCCTTTTTCAAGAATTAATTTACTTTTTCTGTTTTCTAGTCCTTTTTCTTCTTTGGCATAGCGGGTTTCGTAGTGAAACTTGCTATGTTTCGGAATTCTTGAAAATATTGACTTAAATGCTGCCATAAATTTAATTTTTCTTTATAACTCCATTTTAGACTTACAAAGTATCATGTAATTGTAAAGATATTAAAATTATTTGAAGCTAAAAATGCTTTAAACTTCTTTCAATAAAGTTCTAAAACCTACAAATTTATCTTTGTACCGTTCTGTATGCGCTGCTTGAAGTTTTGGAGCAAAGTCATTTTGATAGTCGAAATAGTCTGTCATAGATGCTGCTCTATATTGTACATTATAAGTAATGCCACTTTGTTCTTCTTCTGCTAAAATTCTGTGCATTTTATAATCAACAAATTTTTTTGTTTTCATTACATCTGGAATATGAACTTTTTTCATCCAATCTAACCAGTCGTTGTGTATTTCTAATTCTACTTTTATGGTAACGCTATAAACTATCATTTTGCAAAAATAATAATTTGTATATATAACGCCTGTATATTGTTAAAAGTATGACTTTCTTTATTTGTACTAAAAAAAAGCCTTACTTTTGCGTCAAATTTATTACTATGTTAAAAAATAATAGAGATATTAAATCTATAGTGTTTATGCTTGCTATTACAGCATTATTCTTTACTTTTTGGTTTAAAGGTGCAGAAATTATGGCATTTTCAATGTGGTTATATGTTCCATTGTATATTGTATTGCTTTACTTATCTGTTACTGTAGCTGTTATGGCGCACAACCACAATCATTTAAATGTTTGGAAAAGCAACATAATGAATATTTTTCATGATAATTGGTTAACTATATTTTATGGCTTTCCAGTTTTTGCTTGGATACCAACACACAACACAAACCACCATACACACGTAAATACAGAAGAAGACTACACAAAGACTTACAGATATACTGAAAAAAACAATTTGTTTACTTCTACTACATATCCTTCTGTGAGTAGTTATTTTCAACAACCTGTTGTAATTAAGTTTTATAAAGAAATGTATGGAAAAAGTAAAAAGAAATTTTGGCTTTATACACTTCAGATAGTTTGTTTAGTATCTTGGGTTGCTGCAGCTTTTATACTAGGTGGGTGGCAAAAGGCATTAATCTATGTTGTTATTCCACAGCAGTTTAGTTTGTACAGTGTTTTGTTTTTTAACTATATACAGCACGTACATGCAGACGAAATGTCTAAGTATAATAATTCTAGAAACTTTACAGGAGCAATAAATGCATTTTTATTTAACAATGGACTGCATACAGCACACCACTTTTACCCAAGTGTACACTGGTCTGAAATGGAAGAAGAGCATAAACGCCTAGCACCAAATATAGATTCTTCACTAATTGAAACGAGCTATTGGGGCTATTTAATAAGAGTATATATAGTAAGTATATTTGTGCCTAAGTATAGGTCTAAATCTATGCGTGTAGCTAGAATAAAAAGAGAAACACAAATGAAAAAAAATGAAATGAAAACAGCTTAAAAATTTAGTTTTACAATATATAAGGAGTTCTTAGGAGCTCCTTTTTTTTTGCCCAAAAGTTTCATCTTCATAAAATCCCGATTCAGTATTATTTTTTCTTGTTTAGGTAAAAGCATGTTGGTGGCAGCTAAAAAGTGAAGCTATATTTGCATTGTATTTAATAACAATCATTTAATAAAAAAACTTTAAAAAAATATATCATGGAAGAAACGTTAAAAAAATTAGTATACGCAGGAGTAGGTTTAGCAGCACAAGCAACAGAAAAAATCGAAGAAACTGTAAACGAGTTAGTGAAGAAAGGAAAAATTTCTGACAAAGAAGGAAAGAAAATAGTTGATGATTTTTTCAAGAAATCTGAAAAGAAAAAAGATTCTTATGAGTCTAAATTCAAGTCTGCTATCAAAGATGTAACAGAAAAATTTGAATACGTAAAAAAAGCTGATTACGATAAATTAGCAAAAAGAATTTCTGAATTAGAGAAAGCAATGAAAAAGACTTCTGCAACTAAAAAAACTGCTGCAAAGAAATCTACGCCTAAAACTTCAACAACAACTTCTACTGCTGCAAAACAAGCAGTTAAAGATGCGATAAAAGGTTAATACCGAAAGAATAGTTTAAAATAGTTTAGTTAAAGCCCTGATAATTTCTAATTGTTAGGGCTTTTTATATAATAGAATCTTCAAAAAAAAATTACTTTAATTCAATTCTAAAAATGCTTTTACAGGATAATGATCTGAATATTTTTTAGAAAAAGTTTCATAAGAATTTACATCAATACAAGGTGTAGCAAGTATAAAGTCTATTCTAAAAAACGGACTAGGATTTACCAAAGTTTTTCCAAATCCAACACCTTTTTCTTTAAAAGCATCGCATAAACCTTTACTCAATACTTGATGTGTATAAGATGTAGGCGTATCGTTAAAATCTCCACAGATAATTTTTTTTCCTTCAAAATTATTTGCGTGTGCTTTTATTTTTTCTGCTTGTGTAGACCTTTTTTCAAAACCAGCTTTTAGTTTCTTTAATATTTTTTTTGAACTTTCAAGATCTGTTTTTTTATCTTCTTTAATTTCACTGAGGTATTTGTAATCTTCGTCGGCTAAGTGTAGAGATTGTAAATGCGTATTGTATACTCTTACTAGAGAATCTTTTTTGTATTCAATATCGGTAAAAATACATGCATTTAATCTTGCTCCAGAATCAAATGAAATAATTCCATGGTCTTTTATTGGAAACTTTGAAAACGTAACCAAACCCCATTTTTTTGTGCCATTTTTAACACTAAATGTTTCACCAAAGTAGTAATACTTATAGCCTAAACGCTGTTTTATTTCTTTGATATTTTTAAATTTTCCTTTTGTTTCGGTGTAAAACTCTTGAATACATAAAATATCTGGTTTTTCTTGCTCTAATAGTTGCATCATTAACTCGTGCGTTTCTTCATTTTCGCTCCAATTATATAAATCAAAGTTTTTTACATTCCAGGTCATAAGAGAAACATCGCCTGCAGACCTTGCCGCCGCCGAAATATTAAATATACTCGAAAAGCTAGACCAAGTAAGCATTATAGAAATTAATGAAATAAAAACAGCCTTTTTTCTTTTAAATAAAAATAGCCAAATAAAAATAAAAGCTAAATTTAAAACTAATAAAAAAGGATAGCCCAAGCCCAATAATGCTGGCAACCAAAAAGTAGTAGGATTTAAATATATAGACCAACCCGAAAGCAGGAGTAATATTGCTAAAAAAATATTGATATAAACAAAAAGACTTCTTACCATAATTATGCAACGAAAATAAAAATTATATGGTATTATTTTTTGGAATTATTGAATAAAAATTCTTTTTCCGCTTTATTTAACTTATCGTAACCGCTTTTGCTTATTTTATCTAAAATTGCATCAATTTTAGCTTGTTTTTCTTTTTCAGAATTATTTGATGTGGGTTTATATACCTTTTTCTGCTTAAATTTTTCATTTACATAGCTAACTCTTGGCTTAGCTCTAAAATCAAATAACGAAACTAGATAATCAAAAACACTATTAAAAGGTTTTATAATATCAATACCATTTTTAGACATTATTATAAATAAAAAACCAAAGAGTAAACCAGCTAAGTGAACATAGTTTCCAGCTGCTTTTGGTCCATTTAATCCTATAATATTCACAAGAACAAAAAATGCTGCAATCCACTTATATTTCACTTTAAACCTTGCAAATAAGTATATTTCTTTTTCGGGAACTAAGCTACAAACAGCGCCTACTATAGCCATTACAGAACCCGATGCGCCTATTAGTGCTAAATTTTGTGTGTTGCTAAGTGCAGGATTAAGATTATAAATTAAAAGGAAGACAAAAGCACCAAAAAAACCACCATAAATATAAAGTGGTAATAATTTTTTCTTGTGTGTAAGTGAAATAAAAATATTTCCAAAATAAAACAATAAAATTATATTAGAAAACAAGTGAAAAAAGCTTCCGTGTAAAAACTGATAAGTTAAAATACTATACGGTTTATAAATAAAATGCTGAAATTGTGGCGGTATAGCTAAGCAATTTTTTATAAATAAATCGGCTAAATTTTGCATTCCAAAAGGTAAGCCAATAATATTAACTATAAATACCAATAAGTACAATACTATATTTATAGCAAGCAACCAAACTACAATATCTTTGCTTTTAAGTTTGGTGAGTATCCACTGCTTTATAAATTCTGGATCTATCATTTAGTAAAAAGAGTTTCTGTTTTTTTGCCAATAAAATACTAAAATCATTCCAAAAACAGCACCGCCAATATGTGCAAAATGTGCTATTCCAGTAGTAAAAGCTAAGCTTCCTTCTATTATTTTTACAGTAGTAAGTGTTCCCCAAACACCTAAAACTAAATCAATTCCAAAAGCTGCTGGAACTAAAAATTTTGCTTTTATAGGAATAGGAATAAACATAAGCATAAGTTCTGTGTTTGGATGAAAAAATGCAAATGCTGCTACGATTCCAGAAATAGCTCCAGAAGCACCAACAGCCGAGCCAAAATCGAATGGGAAATTTGAAATACTAGTATAAGGAACAAAAGTTTCAAATGCATATACACAAATCCAAGATAAATTTAAGCTAAAAAACAATGCTGCTCCAACACCAGCAAATAAATAAAAGAATAAAAACCTCATAGAACCCCAATGTTTTTCTAGTATAGTTCCAAACTGGAATAAAACAAACATATTAAAAAGTATATGAGTAAAACCAAAGCTAGTTCCAAGTTTTGCGTGTTGAAACATATGTGTAAATATTTGCCAAACCCCAAATCTTGGATCATCGAAATAATATAAAGCGGTAGCATCATAAAACTTACCTAAAGAAGTAAAATTCATTAGGAGAAAAACAATAACATTTATAATAATAAGATTTTTTACTACTGGTGTTCTATCTAAACTTGAAAGCATATTGCAAAGCTACGATTTTTTTAAATCCAAAATTTAAGCGTATATTCAATATTTGTTAAATTTATTGCTATGTTTAAAAAGAACTTGTTTTTGAAACATTTTATTATTTATCAAAAAAGCATAGTTTTTTTAGTGATAAAATAAATTGGAACTAAACCAAAGCTTCAAACAAAATTTCAATTGGATGTAGCGCATCTTTATCTGTTCCATCTTTTATTTGATGTCGACAAGAAGTTCCTGTAGCTGCAATTATTGTATTTGGTGCTACTTTTCTTACTGCTGGAAATAAAACCAATTCTCCTATTTGCATAGAAACATCATAATGTTCTTTTTCATAACCAAAAGAACCAGCCATTCCACAGCAGCCGCTTGCTATTGTTTCTAAATTATAATTTATTGGCAAAGACAATATTTTTTCTGTAGCAGAAATTTTTGACAAAGCTTTTTGATGACAATGACCATGCAATTTGATACTTTTAGAAGCAGTTGTAAACCGATTGGATTTGATATTTCCTTTATCTAATTCCGAAGCCAAAAACTCGTCTATCAAAAATGTATTTGTGTTCAATTGCTTCAAATCTACTTGCATTTCTTTAGGAAGTAAACGAATATACTCGTCTCTAAAACTCAAAATAGCACTTGGTTCTATACCTACAAACACGTTTTCGGTATTAATAATTGGAGCTAATTGTAATACATTTTTAATTGCTATTTTCTGTGCTGTTTCTAATATTCCTTTAGAAATATATGTTCGTGCGCTATCAGAAATACTTGCAATTTTTACTTGATAGTTTAGTTTGTGTAGTAGTTTGATGGCTTTTTTACCTATTTCTACATCGTTGTGGTTTGTAAATTCGTCTGCAAATAAATAAACTGTTTTTATCGGTTTTGAAACTTGAAAATCTTTTTGGTTTTTTTTAAACCAAGCTTTTAAAGTTTGATGCGCAAATTTTGGAATTGTTCTCTGTGGAGCCACACCCAAAACTTTTTTAACTATTGTAGATGTAATTGGAGCAGAAAACAAAAAATTGACAATTCTAGGCATTTTGCTTGCTAAAACATTGTTTTTTTGCGTTTCTGCAAACATTTTTGTTTTAAAACTTACGCCATTTTCTTTTTGATATTGATACAAAAACTCAGCTTTCATTGCAGCCATATCTACATTACTTGGGCATTCGGCTTTACAGCCTTTGCAGCTCAAACACAAATCTAAGGCTTCTTTAATTTCTGCTTGATTAAATCTATTGGTCGTTTTTGGATTGGTTAAAAATGCACGTAAAACATTTGCTCTTGCACGAGTAGTTGTAAGTTCTTCTTTTGTAGCCATATAGCTCGGACACATTGTGCCGCCACTTGCTGCTAGTTTTCTACAATCGCCAGAGCCGTTGCATTTTTCTGCCAAGTTTAAAATACCTCCAGTTTCAGAAAAATCTAATAGTGTTTCTATTTCTGGTTCTTTTCTGTCTATTTCGTAGCGCAAATTGGTGTCAATAGGTTTTGCGGCTATAATTTTACCTGCATTAAAAACATTTTTTTGATCCCAAGTATGCTTAACTTCTTTTAATAACTGATAACAAACATCGCCTACCATAAAATTCAAAAAAGATGCTCTTACTCTTCCGTCTCCGTGTTCGCCACTTAGCGATCCTTGATATTTTTTTACCAGCTTGGCTACACCAAAAGCAATATCTTTAAAATAATCTACGCCTTCTTGTTTTTTTAAATCTAAAATAGGTCGCAAGTGAATTTCGCCTGCTCCAGCGTGCGCATAATAAACAGATTGTTGATTGAAACTATTCATCAATACTGTAAATTCTTTGATGTAATTTGGTAAATCTTCCAGAGCAACTGCCGTATCTTCTATTACTGCTACAGCCTTTTTTTCTCCGGGTAAATTTGCCAACAAACCCAAACCAGCTTTTCGTAGTTGCCAAACGTCTTTTGTCTTTGGAGGATAAACCTTTGGAATAGCATAAGCTATATTTTCATTTTCTAAGTCAAATTGTAGTTTTTCTTCTAGTTTAAGTAGTTTTTCTTCCGTTTCTGCCTTTAATTCTACAATTAGGATTGCTTCTGGATCTTTTTCTACAAAAAATCGATATTGATTGTATTCAATATTTTCTTTGGTGCAGTCCATGATAACTTTGTCCATAAGTTCACAGGCAAAAGGTTTGTGTTTCATTATAAGTTCAACACTTTTCAAAGCATCTTGCACACTATTAAAATGCGGACAAACTAAAACAGAATACTTTGGTGGCAAATCAAAACATTGCAATTTTATTTTTGTCATAAAAGCTAGCGTTCCTTCAGAACCCGCAATAAGTTTACAAAAGTTGAATTTTTTTGTGCTTTCATTAAAAACTTCGTTATGTATTAAAGCGTCTAAAGCATAACCTGTATTTCTTCTATGAATACTTGCTTTTGGGAAATTTGAAGTAATTGCTTTTCTGTTTTCTTCACTAGAAATAATTTTATAAATATGACGATATAAATTGCCTTCAAAAGTTTTTAAAGCGAGTTTTTCTTCAAATTCTACTTTGCTTAATTCTTTAAAAACAACTTGAGAACCATCGCTTAAAAATGCTTCAATTTCTAGGACGTGATCTCTAGTTACGCCATATTTTATAGAGTTTGAACCAGAAGAATTATTGCCTACCATTCCGCCAATCATTGCTCTATTGGCAGTAGAAGTTTCTGGGCCAAAAAAAAGTCCTTTTTGTTTTAATTCTAAATTTAATATATCACGAATTACACCTGGTTGAACAGTTACCGTTTTTTCTGCTACATTGGTTTCTAATATTTGAGTAAAATGCTTAGAAACATCAACAATAATTCCATCGCCAACGCATTGTCCCGCAAGCGAAGTTCCTGCTGTTCTAGGTATTAATGTAGTATTGTTTTCAGCAGCAAAAAAAATCAGCTTTTGAATGTCTTCATCTGTTTTTGGAAAAGCTACCGCCAGAGGCATTTCGCTATACACAGAAGCATCTGTAGCATATATAGTTTGCATAAGAACATCTGTAAAAAGTTCTCCTT
>CAKZQD010000072.1 GCA_937139485.1 uncultured Bacteroidota bacterium
AATTGTAAAGAAAACAATAAGGAAATGAAAGCTTTTATGAAACTTGAAGACGCACGAAATTATGTAACTGAATCATTTGATAAAAAGGAAGAAGTTCTAATGATTTCGGATGAATTAAATGACTCTATGGGAATGAATATGGCAGTCATAGTAGACGGAATTTTGGAAAAAGGATATATGCCAAACGGATTTGAGCAAAAAAAAGGTTACAGAGTTTATAAATATCAAAAAGATTAAAACTGACAGTTAATAAGAATGGGATACGAACTTAACATAAAACGAGAAGAAAGTCAAAAAATAAGCAAAAAGGAATGGTCTCAATACATCAAAACGGATTCACAGTTTGAATCAATTGAAGAATTTTCTGCCGAACTTAACGAAGGCGAAACATTAACTATTTCAACACCAAATGCTGGATTATGGAAATCCGATAAAGGTGAAGTCCCTTTTACTTTTTATGAAAAATACGGAGAGATTTCTGTTAAAAATCCTGATAATTGGATAATTGAAAAGATGATTTCAATTGCAAATGAATTAAATGCGGTGGTTGAGGGAGAAGAAGGAGAAAGATATGATGAAAATTACCTGAAAGACCCTTTTTCCAAACTGGCTGATAATATCTCTTTGAATAGCGAAAAAAAATGGTGGCAATTTTGGAAATAAAAACTTAAGATGTATAAAAATAATAAGGGTTAATTGCTAAACCCAAAAGATGGTACATATTAACAAAGTCCGCCAAATCTTTGATTTAGCTAAGTACTAAACCGAAAAGTAAGTGCGTTTTAACCTTCTACTTTTCATATACCAACCGTCAACAAAAATCAATTTCCATCAATACATTTAGCCATTTTTTCCTTTTAAATCTTTTTTTATTTAATTTGTGCTTTCTAACAAAGCTAAACCTATGAAACGCATTGCTTTTATTGTAAATAGTACTATTTCTAATAAAGATAAAAAAGTAAACGAACTAAAAAACTGCTTTACTGAGCCTATTTTTACTTACAAATTCTTTTTTTCTGAAGCAAGAAGACATATAGAAACTCTAACCAAGCAAGCCATAGCAGAAAACTTTCAATATATAATAGTAGTTGGTGGCGATGGTACAGTAAACGAAGGGCTTAATGGTATATTGGAAAGTGTAAGACTTTCAAAGCACAATACCATTCAAGACTTTGACTTAACTAAGCTAGCAAATATAAAATTTGGAATATTGCCAAGTGGTTCTGGAAACGATTTTGCAAGAACTATTGGTGCTACAAAAAAACTTGACGAACTTAAAACCAAAATACTCAATGATAGTTTTAAACTTTGTGACATTGGTTTTGCTCAGTTTTTAAATACCGAAAAAGAAGAAGATAGTCGCTTTTACATGAACATAACCGATGTAGGTATGGGTGGCGAAATAGCGCAACGTATCGTAGACAAAAACAATGCCTTTAATGCCGATCTTTTTTATTTAAAAGCAATATTTAATACCTTAATTTCTTATAAAAACACCAAAGCAAAGTTTACTTCAGACCAAGAAACTTGGGAAGGTAATATTATGAGCTATGTATTTGCCAATGGAAGATTTTTTGGAAGTGGGCTCGGTGTGGCACCAGAAGCCTCTATACAAGACGGAAAATTAAATATTATTCGCCTTGGAGATATAAATGTTTGGGACTACATATATCACATGAAAGATTTAAAACAATCTAAACTTATAAAGCACAAAGAGGTATTTTATAGCACAGCAAACAAACTAAAAATAGAACCACTAGACAATAAAGATTTGATGATAGATATGGACGGAGAATTTGTAGGCTACGCTCCTCTAAAAATAGAATGTATAGCTGGTGTAATAAATATATTGCAGTAGTTTATGACAAAACTAAAAAAGAAAAAAAATGCCTTTAAAAGGAAATCCAATAGAACAAATATATTCCCTTGGAAATATCTTTTTATAGCATTTTTTATAGCCGGCTTTACTTTTTCTGTTTACTATAAAGAAGAAGTAAAAATAGTTTATTACAAAATAAAAGCTACTTATATAAACTATAAAAAACGCTATGCATCTAAAACAGAACAAAGCAAAAAAGATAAAATCATAAAACATTACGAAGATAATATTTTTGGTATTGATGTATCACATTATCAAGGTATTATAAATTGGAAACAAGTACAGTTTTTGGAAGATAGTATTCCTATATATTTTGCTATAATGCGAGCAACTGCTGGCGACACCAAAAACGATAAATATTTTAAATACAACTGGCGAGAAGCCAAAAACAGAAATATAAAAAGAGGTGCTTACCACTACTACAGACCAAACGAAAACTCAACAAAACAAGCAGAAAATTTTATAGACAGAGTAAAACTAGAAAAAGGCGACATTGTACCTATTTTAGATATTGAAGAAGAGCCTGTAATTCAGAGTATTGCATCGCTTAGAAAAGGAATAAAAAACTGGCTACAAATAGTAGAAAAAGAGTATGGCGTAAAACCAATAATATATACAGGAGATAGCTTTTATAAGGATTATTTAAAAGGCAAAGGCTTTGAAGATTATTCTTTTTGGATAGCTAACTACAATAAAAACAGGCTAAAACCCAAAATGAACAAATGGCTTATTTGGCAATTTAGTGATCAAGGAAAAGTAGCTGGAATTAATACCTTTGTAGACCTAAATGTTTTTGATGGCAATGCTAAACATTTTGAATTCTTGCTGGTAAAATAACTCTTTATGCTAAGAAAACTAAATACCGAAATAAAAGCCTGCGCTATATGTAGCGAACATTTGGATCTGGGTCCAAAACCTGTTTTTACTGCGCATAAAAAAAGCAAAATAGTTATTGTAGGTCAAGCACCGGGTTTGGCGGCACACAAATCTGGAATACCTTGGAACGATAAAAGTGGCAACAATCTAAGAAAATGGATGAATATTGACAATAATACTTTCTATGACACCAAGCAAATTGCTATAATTCCAATGGGGTTTTGCTACCCTGGAAAAGGAAAATCTGGAGACCTTGCACCAAGAAAAGAATGCGCCCCAAAATGGCATTTAGCATTACTTAATGAAATGCCAAATGTACAATTAATACTCCTTATTGGTAAATATGCTCAAGATTACTACATCAAAAATAATCCTTATAAAAACCTTACTGAAACTGTAAGAAACTATCAAAATTTCTTACCAAATTATTTTGTATTGCCACATCCATCGCCAAGAAATAATATATGGCAAGCCAAAAACGAATGGTTTAGCAAAGACGTACTTCCAGATTTAAAATATACTATTAAAAATATTTTGGCTTTATAAATAAGTCGTCTTATCCCACAAAAATTACTGCAAGTGTAATTCTACTTATGCAAACCATTTTACCTTCTTGGTTCGTAATTTCTATAGACCAAACCTGTGTTTTGCCACCTATATGTATAGGCTTAGATTTTGCATAAACAAAACCTTCTTTAACGCCTCTTAAATGATTGGCGTTTATCTCCAAACCTACTACTGCCCTATCTTGCTGTTTTACTGCCAAATGACCAGAAACACTACCAACAGTTTCTGCAAAAAAAACTGATGCACCACCGTGCAATAAACCCATTGGCTGTTTGTTGTTTTTTGTAACGGGCATTTTGGCAATTAGATAATCATCTCCTTTTTCTATAAATTCTATCTGAAAAGGATTATTGCATAGTTTATTTTCTTTATTTAAATCTTCTAGCGTAAATTCTTTTGTCCAAATCATAGTTTTTATATTTAAGTTTCAAAAGTAAGAAATATTAAAATTAAGCAACTTACAAATAAGCCTATTTTCCTAAGAGAAATGTAGTGAAACCCATTTTATATAATCTTTAACATTTTTTTAACAAAGTTTTGGCTAGCTAAGCGACTAATACATGATAGTTTTAACAAAAAATTAAATAATTTTACAGCTTATGTACAAGTTTAGCCAAAAACAAATAGATGACGCACTTAGTTATACTGAATTTAGAGCGCACACTGAAAAAATATTAACTAGTGATAACAAACCTGCTCCTTATAATAAAGAGGCTTATGTTCAATACACAGAAGTAAACCACCAGCGAACAGAAAAACTTCTAAGAAACATACAAATAGACAAGAAATTGTATAATGCGCTAAATGAAGGCATAAATGACTGGACTTGGGTTTTGATAAACGAACCTTGGTGTAGCGATGGTTCTTTTTCGCAGCCAGTAATTGAAGCCATGGCACTTGCTTCTGGAGGAAATATAAATTTTAAAATAATACTAAGAGATAGCAATTTAGACATTATGAATGCTTACCTTACCAATGGCGGGCAGGCAATTCCTAAAATGGTTTGTTTGGATAAAAACCTAAACGAACTTGGAACTTGGGGACCAAGACCACAAGAGCTACAAGAAGCCTTTTTAGAATGGAAAAAAGATGATAGTTTTGATTTGAATGAAAAAATTAAAAAAGTGAATCGATGGTATTTGAAAGATAAAGGACAAACAATTCAAAAAGAATTTATTGATTTAATAAAAGAATGGAAAAAAACACAAGATGCTGAATAACAAAGTAGTAAAAACATCAGAAATAAAAATAAAAGTAGGTTTAAACGAACAGAATATACCTGTAGACCTAAAATGGAAAGCAACAGATTCTGAACATGAGCGATTAAACGATTGTAAATCTGTAAATATATCTATTTGGGATCCTGTAGAAAAAAACTCGCTGGGAATGAATTTGTGGACGCTTGATCTTACTACTGATGAAATGCACAGCCACTATTTTAGAACATTGCTAAACTTTACAGAAAGCTATGTACGTGCTACACAAAATCCCATAGCCAAAGAAATGATACAAAACTTGTGTAAAGATTTATCTAAGCAAACTGCAGATTGGGAAGAAAGTAAAACAAAAAAATAAACTATTTCGTAACGAAATTTTGATTAATTATGAATAAAGTAAAGTTAAGTAAAAGAGCATTTCTAATGGTTTTATCTTTGATGATAACACTAAGTTCATGCTCGCAAAAGCCAGCAAAAAAGAAACCTGTGGCAAAACCAGGACACAAAATTGTTTTTAAAATTAAAGGTTTAGAAAGCCAAGAATTACTTTTGGCTTATCACCATAGCGGCAAACATTATATTTCTGATACTATAAAAATGAACGAGCAAGGTGTAGGAACAATTGCTGGTGACGATTTTAAAGAAAAAGGTGTTTATTTAGCTGTTATACCAAGTTTGGGCAATAAATATTTTGAGTTTTTGATTAGCGACCAATATTTTACCGTTGAAACAAATACAGAAGATATTGTAAAAGCTTTAAAATTTACAAACTCTCCAGAGAATGAAATTTTTACAAAAGACATGAATGCCATGGCAGATTTGCGTAATAAAACTACTAAAATGCGTGAAGAAGCCTCAACTAAAGATGAAAAAACAAAAAAAGCTACAGAAGAAGAAATTACTGCATTAAACAAGGCTTTTTTAGAAAACAGAGATAAAATAGTAAAAGAAAACCCAGATATGTTTTATACAGACTTATTGGGTTTAATGAAAGAAATTGAAATTCCTGAACCACCTAAAAAAGATAATGGCGAATTGGTAGATTCATCATTTGGTTGGAAATATTGGAAAAAGCATTACTGGGATTATACAGATTTTTCTGAAGCAGGAATTCTTAGAACACCATTGTTTTATAATAAACTTATGGATTTTATGACAAAACGAACTGCTCCAATACAAGATTCTGTAATTGTTTCTGCTCGTAAAGTTATAGATTTATCTAGGCAAAATGATGATGTTTTCCAATACACTTTGGTTACACTTTTAAATAAATACGCTAATTCCAAAATAATGGGCGACGATGCAGTATATGTAGATTTAGTAAAAAATTACTACGAAACAGGTTTGGCATATTGGACAGATTCTGCTCAACTAGCAAAAATGCTTGAAAGAGCAAATGCACTTGAACCATTGCTTTTAGGAAGCGTTTCGCCAGAATTAACTTTGCGTGACACTACTTTAAAAATGAAGTATAGATTACACGATTTACCTTCAGATTATACCATTGTTTTTGTTTGGGATCCAGAATGTGGACATTGTAAAAAATCTGCTCCCGTTTTAAGAGATTTTTATGAAAAATATAAAGACAAAAGTATTTTAGTTTACTCTATAGCAACTATAAACTACCAAGAACTAGATGCTTGGAAAGGTTTTATTAAAGAGAAAAACTTAAACTTTATTAATGTTGCCGACCCTTATGTAGAAACAAATTTTAGAAAAATTTATGACATAGCAAGTACACCTCAAATATTTGTTTTAGACAAAGACAAAAAAATTATTGCTAAAAGAATAGGTGCTTCTCAATTGGAGGAATTTTTCTTTAACTACTTTAAACGAAACGATAAAGTTAAGTTTGAAGGAATGGAAGGCTTAACTTTTGAAAAAGCTGATAGTACAGACACGCATTAAAAATGGAAAACAAAAATGTTTTTGGTGAAGATTTAATCACATGTAGCACAAGTCCGCTTACGGGTTATTTTAGAGATGGCTGCTGCAATACAGACGAAACAGATGGCGGCTTGCATACTGTTTGTGTAGAAGTTACAGCAGATTTTTAAATTACTCAAAAGCTATTGGCGACGATTTATCTACGCCATATCCTCAGTTTCAGTTTGAAGGTTTAAAACCTGGAGACAAATGGTGCTTATGTGCTTTAAGATTTAAAGAAGCTTTGGAAAACAACTGTGCTCCAAAAGTAGTTTTAGAAGCTACAAATGAAAAAACTTTAGAGATTATTCCTCTTGATGTTTTGGTAAAATTTGCATTGAAGTAATTTACTGAATTGCCTCAGCTATTTCTTTAGGCACATATTTACTCACATCACCATTTGCTTTAATAATTTCACGAACTATAGAAGATGAAACAAAACTTAGCTCAGGAGTTGATAAAATAAATATAGTTTCAATATTTCCGTGTAGGCTATTATTGATATGTGCTATTGTTTTTTCATATTCAAAATCTGCGGCAGTTCTTATTCCTCTCAAAATATAATTTGCATTTTTTGTTTTACAATAGTCTACTGTAAGCCCTGTATACACATCGCAACTTATTTTATCTTCGTTTTCAAAAACCTCATCAAGCCAAGCTTTTCTTTGTTCTAGAGAATATAATGTTTGTTTTTTATCGTTGTGTCCTATGGCTATTATTATTTCATCAAAAAGTGCCAAGGCTCTTTTTACAATATCTAAATGCCCAGTAGTAATAGGATCGAAAGAACCTGGAAAAACTGCAATTTTTTTCATAATAAAATGCTTATACGTTTACAAAAATACTGAATATAGTTTGCCCATAATTTTTAGAACGCCAAAAATTCTTATGATCCTTAAAATTATGTTGCGGATTGTGTTCTAATATAAACCAGCCTTTACCTTCTACTAAATTGTTTTCGAAAACTACATCTGGAATAGTGTCAAGCGTAGGCAAAGGATATGGCGGCCCAGCAAAAATAATGTCGTATTGTTGATTGCAGGATTTCATAAATTTAAACACATCCATTTGTGTTACCTTCATTCCCTCAATTTGCAAACGCTCAATAGTCTTGTGCATAAAATTAACACAAGCACCAAATTTTTCTACGGTGGTAATATCTGTACATCCTCTCGAAGCAAATTCGTAGCTTATTTGTCCTGTTCCTCCAAATAAGTCTAAAAAACGAATATTATCGAAATTAAAATAATTATCTATTCTGCTAAACAATGCTTCTTTAGCAATATTTGTAGTGGGTCTTGTAGGCGAAAAAGTAGGTGTTTTTAAATTGATACCTCCATATTTTCCAGCAATTATTCTCATAACTATAAATTTAAAGCAGTAAAATTACAATAATGCTGCATAATGATGCATAAAATAGTGTTCTGGCATTTCTTTTAAACTTTTAGAATAATTTAATTTCAATGGTCGCTTCTGAAAGTTTATAAATTTTATATACTTATAGAGCAATTCATAAATTTCAGATTGTTTTATAATAATGCCAGAAAGATTTAAAATTACTTTTTCGGTGTTTAAGCCAAGTTGCTTATATATGTTTAATATATTGTAAAGTAAATCTTCATTGCTTTGATAAGAAAATGTATTGCTAAACTTTAATTTTTTATCTTCAAAATAACAAAAATGCAATTTAGTGTACGTAATATGAACATTTACATACTGTATGGCTACATTTTTTCTATTCAAAAAATTAAGCAATTCGCTTTCTGTTGCTCTGAAAGAAATAGATAAAAAATTTTTTTCTAAAAATGAATAAAGTGTTTCTGGTAAAATATAAAGATATTGATATTCTAAATCTGCAAGTTCAAAGCTTAAATATTTTAAAGCGACTTTTGATAAATACATATTGGTATTGAGGTATGTATTTATTTTGTTTTGGTCAAAAAAAACTTTAGGTACTAAAGTACTATAAATTGTATCTGTAAGAATTACAACTTCTCCAAATTTGAAATTAAACACTTCTTCTTTGTTAAAAATATCGGTAAGCTGGCTTTCTGTTGCTTGAAACCAGTTTAATACAACATTTGAAACAGCTGTGTATAATACTTCATTTGTAGAAATTTGTAGAATGGAATAAGAAAAGTGCTCTTCGCTAAACTCTAACAATAGTTTACAATCTCTACTATTTAGTCTAACAAATTCATCTTTAAAAAAACTACTATTCCCAACTTCCTTTACCACTTGCACTTTCTAATGAACCTATACTCAAATCTTCAATAGCAGGGTTTAAGATTCTCTCTTCATCTAAACCTGAAAGATATTTTTGTTTTGTTGCTTTTGCTTCAAATACAGATAATTTTACTCTTTGCTGTGTTAAAGTATCCATAGCTAAACTAAATTCTAAGTTTTCTGTTAATGGAATATATCTCAATTGTTCTATATCTTCTGTTCCTTTAAACTTTCGTTTTTCTTTTATTTCATCAAGAATTGGAATATATATAGTGTCATAAGTAGTTACTATAGTAGTATCATCTGGATCTCCATTAGTTTTAATAATTTTTAATTCTTCTGTTTTTATAGTACTTATTAAATCATCAAAATTATTTGCAAAGGTTTGGTTTGTTTGCTTATAATATTCTTGAGCTACTTTAATATCTTTTAAACGATTTTTTGTTGCTTCGATACGTATTTCTTTAGCTTCTTCAAAAGCAACAGGGTCTTGAATTACTTTATATAACCAAAAAGCCATTCCAACAACTATAACCCACAATGCAACTGACAATATTATATTTACTGATTTCATATATTATATTTACTTTTTTAAAATTCTTAATGATTGAATAATAGACCGCAAAATAAAAACAATTTTGCTAATTATAAATTTATATTCATCATTTTTAAGTAAAAACTTAAAATTAGTGTAAGTCGTTTCATTTTTTGCTAGTTTTGTAGCACAATTAAGAATGAAAAAACTAAGCTATTCATATTTAGATATTATTTTATTAGCATTACCTTTAATGGTTAGTAATTTTTTTTACACGCTAATATCTTTTGCCGATGTTGTTTTTATGAAAGAACTAGGTTTGGCAGAACAAGGTGCTATTAGTTTTGTTGCCTTACTTTACCTTATTTTTTTTATGATAAGTTTTTCGTATACCAAAGGTACTCAAATATTTATAGCACGAAAAGATGGTGAAGACAAAAAATCGCATATCGGCATTATTACCGACAATACAATTGCTGTTCTTGGAATAGTAGGTTTAGTTATTTTTCTTGTATTTCATTTTTACGGCTTAGCTATTTTATCCTTTTTTTTGGAAGATAAAATTGTTTTAAATGCAGCAATGGATTATTTAGTAGTAAGAAAATACGCTTTTTTATATGGTTTTCTTGGCTCTGTTTTAATTGCTTATTATTCTGGAATTTCTAGGGTTGCAGTTTTGGCTTTTGCTATAATAATTATGTCTATTGCAAATATTTCTTTAAACTGGGTGCTTATTTTTGGTAAATTTGGTTT
>CAKZQD010000073.1 GCA_937139485.1 uncultured Bacteroidota bacterium
ATAAGAGGGTGATTCTTCGACAAAAATCACCCATCTACTTCCCTCAAGGGAAGAACAAGACTCGCAAAACATAAACCAATTAATTATTTATGCCTTTAAACGGATAGTCATTTTTTTCTTAGTATTATTGAAATTTATGTGCGTATTGTTTCATTAAATTTATCATAGACTGTAGTCCGTTTGCTCGTTGAGAGCTAAGCATTTCTTTTAAACCAATTTTTTCTAAAATATCTAGTTTATAGTCTATAATTTCTTGTGGTTTTTTTCCTGAAAGTACTTTTATTAAAATTGAAACTACGCCTTTTGTAATTACAGTATTGCTATCGGCTTTAAAAAAAACAATATCTCCTTCTTTTGCAGCAACAAGCCAAACTTTTGATTGGCAGCCTTTTACTAAGTTTTCATCTATTTTGTATTTTTCTTCTAATACTTCTAGTTCATTTCCTTGGTCTATGATGTGTTCATATTTATCCATCGGATCATCAAACAATTCAAAATCTTCGATTATTTCTTTTTCTATTGCTGAAAAATTACTCATTTTTAAAAAAATTATTTAGTTTGCTTTTACTAGCTTGGTTTTATATTTAGTATTATTGGTTTCTATTCTCAAAAAATAAATTCCGTTAGAAAAAAAATCGGTTTCTATTTCTAAAAAGGCCTCTGTTATATTCTGCTTTTTAGCAATTATTTGTCCGGTGCTATTAGAAATCCAATAATCTAAATGTTCAAAATTTTCTTCGTTTATAATTATAGTAGCATTTCCTGTTCCTAAAGTAAAGGCTTCAGTATTCATTAAAATTATACCTTCATTTTTTACAATAGTTTTACCTATACATAAACCAAACTTCACTTTTCTATTAACTAACACATTAAATATTTCACATTTATACTTTCCGTTGTGTAGCAGGCTATCTATTCTCAATAAATTATCGGCTAGGTCAAAAAAACTACTTTCCGATACATTGTAATACATGCTTTCTAAAATAAGAACATCTGTAATTTCTCTACCAAGTTTTTCGTAAATATCCATAAAAGTTGAAGACATTATTTGTGCATTAAAGTATATAGATTTTGATAAATCTAAACTTTTGTAAGTAGAATCTGAGTTAGAAATTCTCCCTCCCCAAAAATCATTATGCCCGTCCCAAGAAAAAACATTGTTTTTGTTGTAGTTATTGAAAGAAGCAGAATAGGTGCTACAAAAATAATCTCCAAGTGCTTCGTCTAGTGCTTTTCTTTCTGCGCCATTGTTTGTATTAGGTGATGCAAAATAACTTAATGCGTGTGTATATTCATGTACTATTACATCTGCATCTTCGGCATCGTCTACACCGCCATCGCCAAATATTAATCTCGGAGTAGGTAAATTTGTAAAAAAGGAATTATCTGCGCCAGCGTTTCCATGTACATCTACTACAATTTTAGTAGGATCTAGGTCTGTAAAACCTAAATTTTCTATATAGTCATGAAAATTATTGATATGATAAAAGGCATTTATTCCTTCAAAAAAATTATTTGATCTACTAAAACTAAAATCATTTATTGCTGAGCTATATGGCGGCGCTACTGGCAAACTAAAATCTGAAATTTCTACAATATTGTTTTTCAATCTAAACGCCGAACTGCTAAAATCGCCCTTGACTTCTATATTTACTTGCTCGCTGTTTAAAGCTGCAAATCCATAATCTTCGATAATAATTTTTGATTTATAGCCCAAAGTGTCTGTAAAAAAAGTATTATAACCCAGAACTACACCATCAACGTCTATATAAATATCTTCGAAAACAAAGTAAATATCCGAGCCAGAAAAAGTATTATTTACTGTTTTATCGTCTACACTAAATGTTGTTCCATAAATGGTAAAATCATTCAAACCAGCACTTACGGCATTTTGCCCAGCGTTTGGAATGGTTTTAATAATCAGCATTGAAGTATCTTTAATAAACTCATCTCTATAATTAGCTACTCCGTATTCATTTTCTGAACTTGTTAAAGGGTCTGGCATAAAAACGCTTCCTTTTAACATGGTATCTTTTGGAGCAAAATGCACTTTTAAATCTTTTTCTATAAAATCTTCTATTCCAAAATAAAGTCTTTCTTTGTATACATCTTTTGCTTCTATAAAGTAGTTTACCAAAACAGCTTTTGTGAAAACATTTTCTTTATTTAAGGCGAAGACTTCTTCAATATTGTTTATAACAAAACTTTCGTACAGGCTATTATAAACTGCTTTTTTATTTATAGAACTACTTTGAAATTGATTAAATAATTCTGGATTGTAATTATGTTGAATAAAAAAGAGCTGATCCTTATTGATATGTGCTTTTATGTATGCTTTATGAATTGCAGCGCCATTAAAGTATAAACTAAAAGTAAAATGTTTACCTGTAAGGCTTTCCGTTTCGTGTATTTTTTTTATTGAAATATTTTGTGTTTCTAAAAGAAGTAAATTGCTAATATGAGATTCAAGTTTGCTCATAGTTTCAATCTTAGCAGACACTTCTATATTGTAATTCTGCAAAACAGATTGCGCCATTATAGGCAGGCTAATAATTATTAAAAATATGTTTATTATAAATTTCAATAGTTTTCTTTTGTGGTAAATTTAAAGTTTTTATTGGTCAACCAGGCTTTTAGTTCGTCATTTTTAGATTTTTTCACTTTAAATTTTACTAAACATGCTTCTGTAAACTGCTGGTCTATATTAGAAACGCTCATTTTCTTTAAATAGTTTAGTAAATCGTTTATTGAAAGATAATCCGAACTTACTTCAAAATTTACTTGTACTTCTTTTTCTATTATTTCGGTATTGTTTAAAGCGTCTTGTGCGGCTTTTTTATAGGCGTTTATAAGTCCAGAAACGCCTAGTTTTGTTCCGCCATAATACCTTACTACTATTATCAATACATTAGTTAAGTCATTGGAATAAATTTGACCCAAAATTGGTCTTCCTGCACTTCCAGAAGGTTCGCCATCGTCATTGGCTCTGTAGTTGTTTTGGTCTAAACCTAGCTTGTATGCATAGCAATGGTGTGTTGCTTTTGGGTGCAATTCTTTTACTGCTTCTAAATATTTTTTTATTTCTTCTGCATCTGCCACTTCAAAAGCATAGCTCGGAAATTTAGAGCCTTTGTCTATAAAGTTTCCTTCAGATTTTGTTTTTATGGTTTTATAAATACTCATAAACTAGCTAAACTTTATGGCTTTTATTGGTTTTATTTTACTTACCAAAATAGCTGGCAACATTAAAAAAACGACACTTGTAATGAGCGTAAAAATATTTAAAATAAAAACCCAAAGCCAGTCTATTTTTATAGGTGCATAAGCTATATAATAAGATTCTTCTGGTAGTTTTATAAAGTGTGTGAGGTCTTGCAATAAGCAAATTCCTAGACCAAAAATATTTCCTAGAACAATTCCTGTTATTATTATTATAGCTCCATTAAAAAGAAATACTTTTTTTAGTTGATGAGCTTGTGCGCCTAGTGCTTTTAATATTCCTATCATATTGGTTCTTTCCAAAATAAGAATGAGCAGCGCAGTTATCATATTAAAAGCTGCTACCAACAACATGATAGCTAAAATTACGATTTCGTTTATGGTTTGCAATTCTAACCAATTAAATAAGTCTGGCTTATTTTCTCTTATGGTTTCAGATTTTAGATCGCTGTCTATTTGAAAATATAAGTCGTCTCCTATTTTTTGAAGTGGGTCTCTAGCCCAGTCTTGAAGAAAATCTTCTGGCAAAAAACTTCCAAATAAATATAAAAAATAAGTTTTTAGCTTGCTATTAAACAAATTATCTGCTGCTACAAATATTTCATAACCACCTACTTCGTTTGCTTCCCAATTGTTTAAATATTGTATTACACCTATGTCTATTAAAGCATATTGTTTGTCAAATTCTTCTAAGCCAGATTTATAGATTCCTGAAACTACAAAGTTTCGTTTTCTTACTTTGCCTCTGTCTGCAAAAAAACTGATGATAATTTTATCGTCAATATCTAGTTGCAATCTATTGGCGGTAGATTCTGATATAAGAATGCTTTTATTTTTTTTGGTTTCGGTGGTTTCAAATATTGCTCCTTTTACTAAAAAATCTTGAAACGAAGACCAATCAAAATCATTGCCAACGCCTTTTAAAATAATGCCATCAAAATCTTCTTTGGCATGCATAATACCTGCTTTTAAAGCCGTTTTTTGAATATGACGAACGCCTTCATAATTTTCTGGATGCTGATAAATATCTATTTCTGTGCTTATTGGTTTTGTATTTAAATCTTCTTGCAAACCATAAGGCATAATAACTACGTGCGACCAAAAGCCAAATACTTTATCGGAAATTGTTTGTTGAAAACCATTGATTAATGAAGTAGAGATAATCATAACCGCCATACTAAGTGCAACTGCACCGATGGCTATTTTTATAATAAACCTAGAAAAAGATTGTCCCTTGCTAAAGGCTATTTTTTTTGCTATGAAAAATGAAAAATTCAACTATTGATATGCTTAATTTATAAATAGCAAAGATAATGAGAACTTGGTAGTATTTTTTTGTTTCTTTTGGAAGTTATAGTTTATTGCAAGGGTGCAGAGAAGATAAGTTTTTTTTGAGCTAAAAAACAATCAAACACAGCTATTGAAATTTTCTTTAGCGATGTAAGCTGCAAATAAATATATTATAAAACAACTCAAAAAATATAAAACTGTAAGAAAGTGTGATAACTTTTTGTTTTTGAAAAAGTAAGGTTTTAGTTTTAATATTCTTTTAACACGACTTTTGTTATAGTATTTATATACTGAAAAAAATGAAAAAGCCATCACTACTAAATAATAAAATAGCATTATTTCAGCATAGCAAATGAATTTACTCAGTAAGAAATTTAAACTAAATTGAAGAATAAAACCAAAACTACAGCCAATAATTGCAAGCACTTTAAAATGAATATCATTATTTGGAATGAAATGATATAGCTGATAAAATTGATAATACAAAGTATCTAAAAATGAGTAAATATATCTCATTTAAAAATCAGGACAATAACCTTGCTTCACTTGCTTTTTTAAACAACCAGTATAAGTCAAGCCTACTTCTGGACCACCGTTTGAAGATGTGCTTGAAATAAGTTTAGAAACATTTACATCGTAGCTTACATTTAAAGTAAAGCCTTTTATATCTAGCCTTGCTGCTGCTATTACTGCATCTAATACTCTATACATTACACATACAGAAAGTGCTGTATTTTTGTTTGGCAAATTGCTAAATTTATACTTTACATAATTAGAAATAGTTGCTTCAAATGAAGGGCCTTGCTTCAATAACATAAAACCGGGCTGTAAATACAATTGATCTGAAAGTGGTATAGAAGATCCAAAATGTCCTGTAAATTTCATGTACTGTTTTTCATTATCGTTTTGACTAAAGAAACCAGAAATATTTGGTTGATTTAAATGCTGTATAGCAAAACCAAAATAATAACTAGATCTTGGTTTTGGTGCTATAGAATACATAAGTCCAATACCTACATCGCCATAAAATAATGGGTCTCTATCTAAAGATTCACTATTTGATAAAACTGGTTCTCCTGTAACGGCATCATATTGAAAAATGGCTTTTGTTTGGTCTAAACCTCTATGTGCAAAACCGCCTTGTAAGCCTACAGAAAAAGATTGTTGTGTATTTCTATCTAATATAATATGATAGGCTAAAGAAAGGTCTACTTTATTTGTATTGTAATTTAAATCGCCTGCTTGGTCTGAATAAAAAGAAATTCCTGCGCCTAAGAAATTAGAACCTCTTGTTGCTTTAAAAATTGCCATATCGGCAAAAATGCTAGTGGTTCTATATGTGTTTCCACCAGAAATAGAAAACCATTGTGCTCTAAACATTCCTCCAATTCTATAATCACATTCACTAAAACCCGTCATTGCAGGATTTAACAATAATGGCTGTGCATTATACTGAGAAAAGTGAATATCTTGAGCATTTAAACCAAAAAAACTAAATGCAATTATTATTGTGAGTAAAATTCTATTCATTTATATTTTATTTTTGCTATAATTCAATAGCGTTGTTTCAAATTTAATCAATTTTTATCTAATTAAGGAAATATTTCCAGAACCCTTAGAAGATACTCCATTTATACATGTGCTTTGGTAAGCATAAACATAAACTCCAGAATTACACTTTTTTCTATTTTTATGATTACCGTCCCAAGCTATTTCTGCTAAACCATTATTAAATGTAACATTTTCTGCAATAAAAACTTCTTGTCCTGTTCTATTATAAACCACAAATAAATCTAATTGCTGTATTCCAAAAGCTTTTATTTGCAAAAAATCATTTGTACCATTATTGTCTGGTGTAAATACATTTGGTATATATATGTTTTCTGCTGAGCAATTTTCATTTACTTCTATAGTTGTTGACGAATTATATACGCATTTTGTTTCATCTTTATTGTAAAACAATTCCAGTTGAAATGTTTCTGTTTCTTGTGCTATAAAGCTATTTGTTAATCCGTATTCAAATTCTAATACATTATTACTAGTACTTAAAAGCCAATGCAAAGAATCTCTGTTTGAATAAAAAGGTGTATAAGAAACATCGAAGTTTACTGGAGTTCCAAGCCCTACACTATAAGATGAGGCATCAATAACAAACTCAGGCTCGTCTAAAACTTCAACCAAAACTTTTTTAGAAGCATTTGGACAAGCTCCATTGCCAGAAATTCCAAGTAAATTATAAACAGTATTTTCTTCTGGAGTTACTAAAAAAGTATTGGTGTTAACCGAATCTGGTAACCATAATAAATTTGCATTTCCTGTTGCTCTTAATGTTATTTCTTCTCCTTTACAAACCAAAGTATCATTTGTTAAAACATCTATATTTACTAAAGTATCTATTAAAACATACTGCCTTAATCCGTCTGCACAGCCTTCTTCATTTATTGCAAACAAAATTATAGGTATACTATCTTTTACTGGGTGTGTGTATGTAACCGATTGTCCTATTTCATAAATAGTACTATCTATATACCAGTAAATACTATCTATTGGCGAGCCTCCAGTTGATAATATTTCTGCATTAAGATTGAAAGCAGTATTTGCACATTGCGCTGGCGATGTAAAATTTACATTAGGTACTTGAATAATTTGCAAATCCTGAAAAGCAGAATCTGAACAAGCATTATCGTCTTCTACGTATAGCATTACAGTTTTATCTGTATTGGCTAAAAGCACTACCGATGCATTATTATTATCTATTCCTGTATTAAAATCTGTATCCCAAGAATAAGTAATTCCGGGAGTTCCGTAAATAGAATTTATACCAGAAAAATTTACCGTATTACCTACACAAACTATAGTATCTTGAGCATCGATAACAGCCGTAGGACTATTAAAAACATTTATATTTTGAATTACAGTATCTCTACATCCATCTGTGCTCACAATTTCTAAACTAAGATTTTTATTTCCAGGTGCAATAAAAGCATACGTTTCTAAGCTATCGCCATTAAATTTTCCTGCACCTTCATCAAAATTCCAAATAAAAGAGTCTATATCTAATGAAAAAGGAAGTATTGTAGCATAAAACTCATTTGGATTATTTACGCACAGACTGTTTAATGTTAAATTTAAATTTGGTGCTTCAAATACTTCAATAAAATTAGTATAAAATTCTGTGTCACAATTTGCCATAGCATCGCAAACCATAAGTCTTACGGTGTAAGTCCCAAATTCTGTAAGTGTTACATTTTCTGTTGCATTTGTACCATTAAACTGTGTAAAGCCAAAAGGTCCAGTAACCAACCAAGTTCTATTATCTACAGCATTTCCAGTACTTACATCCTGCATTTGTAGTACAGAATTTAAACCACAAAAACGAGTTTCATTAAAACTAGCTACGGCTGTAATTTGTGCATTTAATGCGAATAAAAAACTTACAATTAGAAAAGTAAATATAATTTTTAATTTCATAGCTCAAATATAGCTTAGTTTTTAAAGAAATATCATTAAAAATTGAATCTTATTAAATTCCTTTTATCTTATTAAAGTTACATTCCCACTTCCTGAAACGCTTTCTCCATTTAAGCAAACTCCTTCATACATTATTACGTAAACACCATTGTTTACATATTTACCAGATGCATAGTTTCCATCCCAAGCATCTTCCCTTTTCATAATTCCATTTGTGAAATCTAAGTTTTCTTTTTCATAAACTATTTTCCCCCATCTATCAAATATTCGTAAATAGTTTAAGTAATCTATGTTGACACCGCTTATACGAAATAAATCATTTTTTTGATCATTGTTTGGCGTAAATACGTTTGGAGCTAAAATAAGCTCTTCTGAACATTCTTCAAGTATTTGAATATTTACAAAAGAATCTAACTGACATGTAATTCCATTAAAAAAATAAAATACACTAAATGGATAATCTGTAAGCTCTGTAGGAGAAACTTCAACACTCAAAGCATCAATGATTAGCAAACTACTATTTTCTTCCCAATAAATTGAATCTGTAGCATTATTAAATGGCAAAATTTCTAAATCTACACCCGTAGATAAACCTACAAAAACTGGATTTATATCTGTTGAATATTCTATCTGTGGTTCTGAAGCTACTAAAACTGTAAAAGTATCTAATGCTTGTGGACAAAAGTTATTGACACTACTTGCGATAACTTCAATAGTAATTGAACTGCTTACGCTTGCTGTTACTATATCAGATGTTGAATTATCAAAAATAAATTGTGGTGTCCATAAATAGCTAGCCGCTGTACCATTAACTTGAAGTGAAATATCTGCAGGAGCACAAATTACTGTATCATTTAAATCTATGCTTGCAAAAACTGTGGTATCTGCATTAATATTAACTACTAATGATGAATCTGTACAAGTATTTATGTCTTCTACTACTAATTGTACTGTTACTGCATTTGTATTTGGTGTAATAAAACTAGAGTTTAATCCAAAAGATGAAGAAATACCATTTATAAGCCAATTAAAATTATTTAAAGTAGTATCGCCTTCTACTGATGTAGAATTTAAAGGAATTGGCAAATTTACACAAGCACTTCCATAAGTAAAACTTGCACTTGGGTTTTGGTGCACTTCAAAACTTTGAAAAGTAGTATCTGTACAATTATTATCATCTTGAATTACAAACATTATTTGAGCATCAGAATTTGGTGATATACTATAATTAACCAAATTATTATCTACTCCTGTGTTGTAATTTTCATCCCAATAATACTGCGCTCCTACAGTGGCAAAAGTAGTTGAAGAAGCATCTAAATTTATTTGTTCACCTTCACAAATTTCATTACTAGAAATTGTAAAATTTGCAACAGGACTTGATAATATATTAACAACTTGAGAAACAGTATCTACACAACCAAAGCTGTCTGAAATTGCTAAAGAAACATTATGATTTCCAGTATTCATGAAAATATAATTTTGCGTAGCTAATCCATTAATAAAAAACGCTCCTTCATCAAAATTCCAATCATAATTATTTATTGCATTTACGGCATCTAATCCAGCTAAAGATGTACTTGTAAATTCATTATTTTGTATTAAACATAAAGAACTGTAAGTAAACGAAGCTGTAGGATTATCATAGACAGTAGCTTGGTTAAATGAAGTATCTGTACATCCTAAATTATCTGCAACAATATGTGTAACATTGTAAACTCCAAAAGAATTATATTGAAATGAAACATCTCCATTATTAGAAAAAAGTAAAGACGTATCTGCTACATTTTGACCAAAATTCCAATAATTTGTTATGATGTTTCCATCTCCATTTATACTATTATCATCAAAATTATTTGAAACTCCTAAACAAACAGTATCTATTATTTCTGAAGCTTGCGGAAGTGCATAAATTAATACTTGCTTACAAGTGTCATCTGTATTTTCAACACAATTTAAGTTAGAAGTAACAGTTAAACAAACTGTATAAAGCCCTGGAGAAGTATATTTAAAATTTGGAAAAGCTAAATTAGAAGTATCAGCAAAATTTCCTGTTCCAAAATTCCAATGCCATCTAGCTATATTTGCATCGTTGGAAACTACACTCGAATCATAAAAAAGCAATGTATTATTTAAGCATACTGCGGTATCACTAATTCCAAAATTTGCTTGTGGTTTTATTCTTATAAAAACAGAGTCACAATGCGTGTTTACACAGCCATTTTGGTTACCTGCCTCTAAGCAAACTTGATATACACCAGGCATAGAATAAAAATGACATGGGTTTTGAAGATTGGAAGTGCTTCCGTCACCAAAATCCCAATTCCAAGAGTTTACATCATTAAATCCTGCTATTTCATTATATGAAGAATCTAAAAAACAAATTGTCCCTGTATCGCAAATCACTTGGTCAGAAAAAGTAAAATTAGCAACAATAGTATCTACTCTTACAGTATCTCTAGGATTTGCATCAAGAATATAAGAACATGCACCTTCAGAAAAAGCAATTCCGGGAGCGTAATATCCCAATTCACAATATTCTATTTTTAAAGTATCTCTTAAAGTATCACCCAAAGTTCCAGCAGGGAAAAAAGGTATAGCTTGTCCATCACCAACTAAGAAAACTGGTGAAATAGCATTTATAGTATTTATTGCAAAACTTACACTATCGCAATTACATATTTTTGGAGAATCTAATAACTCAAATTCTCCCCAAGGACCATCAATCACAATAGTATCTACAACTACTGTATCTGGGCAATTTGTAAAAGAATTTACAGTTAAAGTAACTATATATTCACCTGGAACTCCATATAAAATTGCTGGATTATAATCGTTTGAGCTTGTTCCATTACCAAAATCCCATACAATAGAATTAGAATCTATACTATTCATAGAATTATTGGTAAATTGTACAAATAATGGAGGATTTGGACAAAGTGAAGTATCTTCACTTGCAACTCCAATAGCTACTGCATCAAAAACAGGCAATACAATAGTAGTATCATCAGAACAATTAAGATCATCAATAACTTCTAAGTATATTGTATTATTTCCTTCTGCTAAAAAAGTTAAAACGGGTGGATTTCCATTAGCATTATAGCTAGGAATATCTGCATTTTGAAATTGCCAATTATAGTTAAGATTACTTCCAGTTGATAAATTATTTATTGTTACATTTTGGTTATTACAAATAAAAGTATCAGATAAAGAAAAACTTGCTGTTGGTCCGTTTACATCTATAAAGTTATTATAAACAATACTATTTGTACAGCCAAAGCTATCAGAAGCAGATAATGTTACTGAGTAATCTCCAGGAATATTATATGTAAAAGAAGGATTTTGCAAATTTGATGTATCTGCTGGATTTCCTGTTCCAAAATTCCAATGCCAAGATGTTATATAACTTAATGGCGCAATAGATGTGTCTATAAAATTTACACTTAGCGGAAAACAACCTTCGTCAATATCACTTGTAAAACCTGTAGCAACGCCATGTACGGTTATAATATTACTTTTAAGTATAGTATCATTACAAGCTCTGGCATCTTCATTTCTCATGATTACATCATAAATACCAGGTGCATTATAAATTTTACTTCTAGTTGCTCCATTGTTCCAAACTATATTTGGAGCTCCAGAAGAAAAACGGTAGGTGCTATCCCAATTCCATCTGGTATTTGCAGCTGAGTTTACCATATAATTAGAAGTATTAGTAAATGTTATAGTTAATGGTGCACAACCTATGCTGTCGGAATATGTAAAGTCTGCTATATTTTCATAAACTTGAATTGTTTGTGTAGATTGATGTTCGCAAACACTAGTATCACTATAAGCATAAAGCGTTATTGTATAATTGGTTAAAGTATCGTAAGCGGGATATGTCCAACTTGGATTTTCTTGTGTAGATGTATCCATTCCAGCAGCAACACTAGGGTCTCCAAAAACCCAATAAGAAGAATCTGCTTGAACAGAACTATTTGTAAATTCAAATGTATTCCACTCTGTACAATTTTTTATATCTGCTGTAAAAACAGAAATAGGACCTAAAATATTTACAGAATCTATATATCTAACAGTATCACTTGGGCAACCATTACTAAAAGCTACCATAGATGGTGAATAGTTTCCTATATCTGTATTATATCCATGACAAGGACTTTCTCCAGGTCCAGCTAATAACATTGGTCCATCATCAAAATTCCAAAGAATAGTATCTGCTCCTGAACCTGTAAAACTAAAACAAATATCCTCTACTTCAAAGCAAGAACTCTGAGGTGTAAAATCAAAATCTGCTATCGGAGGATTTCCAGCACAAATTAAATTTGGAACTGAAATACTGTATGTACAACCTTCTAAACTAGTAATATCTAAACTAACATCGTTACAACCTACTGAGGAATATGTTGGCTCTGGATTATCTATATTAGAATTTAATATATCACTTCCAGGCAAAACCCAAGAATAACTTGTTATTGAATCTGAACCGCTTATTAATGCACCCAAACTACTTGTAATTGGTAAACAACCACTTAAAGTATCACCTATTATTATAGCATTTAAAGGATTTAACATTATTACATTACTATAAGTTTTTTGTTGTAAACAACCGTTAGAAGAAGTATCATACATTATAACATTGTAATTCCCATAAGAATTATAAGTAACATTTATTGGTCCAGAACCATTTGCTGTTGCTGGCGTTCCACCAGGGAAACTCCAAGAAGTAGCAACTGTATTTGTTGAAGTTGAATTGAATGTAGTACTAAATGGCAGTAAACAAGAACCACTATCTGTAACAGTAAAGTTATTCTCTGGGTTGGTTTGAACTGTGATATACCCAATTTTAATTTCAGAATCTTGACATCCTCCAGGATAAGTGGTCGTTAGTTCAACATCAAAAACTCCAGAAGTATTAAATACAATATTAGGATTTTGAAAACTAGATGAAACACCACCAATTATTTGCCAAGCCCAACCTGTAGGCGACCCACTAGACAAATCAGTAAATTGTACAGCTTCTCCGGGACAAATTTGTGTAAAGTTTGCACTAAAATCTGATACAGGATTTACTCCAACAGAAATATAATTAGCTTGTGTAATTGTATCTGCACAAACTCCATTTTCTGTAACAATAAGCTGCACATCAAAAGTTCCTACACCAAAAGTTTGAGAAATATTTGTAGCATTATTATTTGTTACCAATCCCGGTATATTCCAAGAATATTCAGCACTAGCTGTTGCTGTAGAAGTATTTGTGAAATTTACGTTTAACGGTGCATTGCAAGAAAATGTTTGGCTTGCGGTAAAAGATGCTGTAGGCTTATCTACTACTTCTATTGTATCTTGAATGATTTCTGTAATTACACAGCCACAAGAATTTTGTATAGAAACTGTAAAATTAGTATAAGTGCCTGCGTTGGAATATGTATGACAAAAATCTTCTGTATTATAAACTACACCATCATTAGCATCAAATAAAATAGATGCAACGGTGCCACAACCTGACGTAATTGCACCATCAAAACAAGCTTGATGAGGTGAGCAACCATCTAGTGGCGTAATATTATAGGTGAAAGAAGGATAATCAAAAATTTCAATATAATTGCTTTCTGTTTTTGTATCACATAGTCCATTTGTACATGCAGTAAGCGTAACAGAATAAAAACCTGGAATACTCAATGAAGTAGATAGTTGATTTGTATTACTAGTTATTGAAGTAAAACCCGCTGGACCAGACAAAGTCCAAGACCAACTATCAATAGGGCCTGATGCAGATGTGCTTTGATCATTTAGTAGGATTAATAATGGATTTGGGCATCCGCTTGTTGTATTTGCTGAAAAATCTGCTACTACTTGAGCAAAAATATTAATAGCCGATAGCATATAAAATGCTGAAAATAATAGCTTTAGTTTCAATTTAAAAAATTTTGTTCAACTCCAAAAATAACAAAACTTAACAGTTTTTGGCTCTGTTAAAGTAAAAAATTACCTTTACACTAAATTATTATACAACAAAATGAATTTAGCTTATTGTAATGTTAGTATTTCTCCACTAAGAAAAGAGAATAAAGATTCAAGCGAAATGATTTCACAATTATTATTTGGGGAAACTTGTGAAATTATTCATAAAAAAAAGAATTGGTGTTTTGTAAAATGTAGTCACGATAATTATGAAGGCTGGCTAGATGAAAAACAAATAACTGAATTAAAATCAGATTTAAACATTAAGCACACGGCTTTTGAATTAGTTCATAACTATGTTTTAAAAGAAAACCACATTCCAATATTAATAGGAAGTAGTTTACCTAATTACGATGGGCTTAATTTTAAGATCGAAAATAAAAAATACCTATTTCAAGGTTTAAGTTTAGAGAACAATGAAGCTAATTTTGATAATATTAGAAAAATAGCACTCAAATATTTACACGCACCTTACTTGTGGGGTGGTCGCTCTCCTTTTGGTATAGATTGTTCTGGCTTAACACAAATAGTTTATAAATTTTTAAACAAAAACCTTCCCAGAGATGCATACCAACAAGCAGAAATTGGAGATACAATTGGTTTTTTAGAAGAAAGTAAAATTGGGGATTTAGCTTATTTTGGCGACTTAGAAAAAATTACTCATGTAGGTATTATTATTGGTAAAAATCAAATAATACACGCTAGTGGCAAAGTAAGAATTGACACATTAGACCATTTAGGTATTTACAATAATGAAACATCTAAATACACACACAAATTGCGTATTATAAAGAGAATAATTCATTAAAAATGAAAAAAATAGTTATACTTAGTGGCGCAGGAATGAGTGCAGAAAGTGGCATTGCAACTTTTAGAGATGCGGATGGACTTTGGGAAGGACACGATGTAATGCAGGTGGCTTCGCCCGAAG
This sequence comes from uncultured Bacteroidota bacterium, assembly GCA_937139485.1. Taxonomy (GTDB): domain Bacteria; phylum Bacteroidota; class Bacteroidia; order Chitinophagales; family UBA8649; genus CAKZQD01. Next base: position 14,876 of record CAKZQD010000073.1, read on the forward strand.
GCTTTAAAAGAAACCCAGAATTGGTTTTAGATTTTTATAATCAGAGAAGAAAAAATTTACTGGAAGCTAAACCTAATAAAGGACACGAAAATTTAGCCGCACTTCAAAAAGATTTTGATGTTCAAATTATTACTCAAAATGTTGATGATTTACATGAAAGAGCTGGCTCTAAAAAAGTAATACACCTACATGGAGAATTATTTAAAGTACGAAGCACAGGAAAAGACAAAACTTCAATAACTTGGAAAAAAGACCTAAACATTGGCGATTTATGTAAAAATGCTAAGCAATTAAGACCAGACATTGTTTGGTTTGGCGAAATGGTTCCTGCTTTAGAACAAGCTATTCCACTATGTTTACAAGCAGATATTTTTGTTGTAATAGGAACATCTCTTTTAGTTTATCCAGCAGCAAGTTTAATAGAATACACTAAAAAAGATGCACTTAAATTTATTATAGATCCAAAAATTCCAAGTATTTCTGATCGTAATTTTATTAGAATAGAAAAAGGCGCAGTTGAAGGAACCAAAATATTAAAAGAAAAATTAAAAACACTATAAATTATGATTTCACCAAACTCAATTTTTTGGCTTATTGTTGCCTTTGTAATTTTTGAATTTGTTTTTAGTAAAGTGGTTGACTTTATAAACTCAAAATCTTGGGAACAAAAAGTTCCTACCGAAGTTGCAAATTTATATGATGCAAAAGAATATGAAAAAGCAAAAAACTATGCACAAGAAAACGGAAAAGTTGGTTTAATTTCAGCAATTATTGGTTTGGCTTTTTCACTTGGTTTGTTATTTTTTGATGGCTATGCTTTTATCGATAATTTAGTTCATTCTTGGACTTCACAACCTATTCTACAAACACTTTATTTCTTTGGTGTTTTTATGCTATTTTCTACACTTATTAGTTTACCGTTTAGTATTTATAAAACTTTTGTAATAGAAGAAAAATATGGTTTTAATAAAATGAATGCTAAAATATTTATTTCAGATTTCTTTAAAAGTTTAATACTTGGAGCCCTAATTGGAGGTGTTTTACTTACCATTATTACTTGGCTATTCTTACAAGGAGGCGAATATTTTTGGTTGTACATTTGGCTAGTTGTTGCTGCGTTTAGTATTTTTATTACTATGTTTTATACAAGTTTAATTGTTCCTATTTTTAACAAATTAAAACCACTTGAAGCAGGAAATTTGAGAAGTAGTATAGAAACTTATGCTGAAAAAGTAGGTTTTTCTTTGAAAAATATTTTTGTAATAGATGGTTCAAAAAGATCTTCAAAATCTAATGCTTATTTTAGTGGTATTGGTGCTAAAAAAGCTATAGTGCTTTACGATACTTTAATAGAAGACAATACAGACGAAGAACTTACTGCAATACTTGCGCACGAAGTAGGTCACTATAAAAAAAAGCATGTTTTATACGGAATGCTAATTAGTCTAACACAAATGGGTGTTTTATTTTTCTTATTTGGTTGGTTGGCAAAAAACGAAAACTTAGCCTTAGCACTTGGTGTTAAAGAAACTAGTTTTCATATTGCATTAATTGCATTTAGTATGCTTTATGCTCCAATTTCTTTAATTACAGGTATTTTTATGAATATGTATTCGAGAAAAAATGAGTTTGAAGCAGATGCTTTTGCAAAAGAAACTTATGGTGCTGAGCCATTAATAAGTTCGCTAAAAAAATTATCGAAGAAGCATTTGAGTAATTTAACTCCACATAAGTTTTATGCTTTTATTCATTTTTCTCATCCGCCTTTAGTTGAAAGATTAAAAGCCTTAATGAAATAGTTTTTTACTTTTAAAAAATATTAAAATTATTTTTCATTCTCAATCATTTTATTCAAAAAGAAAAAAGAAACTACGCAAACTATAATATTAATAATGCCGAGCATTGGTTTTAGCATAATAAAATAACCAATAGAAAATAAACCAGTAAAACTACAAGTAAGACCTAAAATCCACATTCCAAAAGAATAAGCAAAACTTCCCAGAGCAACATTACTATTTCCTGCGCCTTTCCAAAAACCTACAGGTTTACATTTTGTTATAAAGTTGTTTAATACTTCATCTTGAACTGGATTAGTCATTAATGTAACAATTATTGAAACAATAAAACTGCTTAAAGCAATACCAACTAATGCATAAGAACTAAAATTTGGATCATTCGCAGACATTTCTGGAAACAAGATTGGAGCTAATATGGTAGCAACAACAGCCGTAATCATAGAAGATATTTCTGTCCATGCATTGGCTCGCCACCAAAACCAACGAATCAATTGAGCTATTCCTAAACCAGAAGCAGCATTAATAAAAAACTTCCAAGCACCTTCAATAGAACTCATTTGGCTAGAAACCAAAACAGCTAAAACGGTAATAATTACAACCATAATTCTACTGAACAAAATCATTTCTTTTTGCGAAGCTTCAGGTTTTACAAAACGCCTATAAATATCATTAGTCAAATAACTAGAACCCCAATTCAGGTGCGTATCTACAGTACTCATTAAAGCAGCCATTAAACTAGTAAAAGCCAAACCAACCAAACCAACGGGCAAAACTTTGGTCATAATAATAGGATAATAAGATTCTCTATCGCCAAGTATTTTTCCTGCTGTATCATATTCTAAAGGAAACAAAATTAAAGAAACCAAACCAATAATAATCCAAGGCCAAGAACGCAATGCTATAAATGCTATTGCAAATAATAAAGAACCTTTCTGTGCATCTTTTGCAGATTTTGCCGTATTGATACGCTGCGCAATATAACCAGAACCATCAGAATCGTAACGAACCCACCATTGCACCACAACATAAATCAAAAAGATTTGAAACGGAATGAGCGGATTGCTAAAAGAAGGAACAAATTCTGTTAGATATTTAGTCTTTTCTGCGCCATATAAATCTACTAATTTTACTTGCATTTGCTCTAAACCACCAACACTATCTATAGCATACCAAGCAAAAACAATAGAAACAAAAATAGCAATTACAAACTGAAATAAATCAGTAAGAATAACACCTCTAATTCCACCAATAGAACTATAAACCATAACAATTAAAAGTAAAGCCAAAATCGTTAAACTTGCATTGGCATCGCCTTTAAAAAGCATAAAAGTTGGTAAGTTTTCTGCTAAGTTTTGAAAAGCGGCAGTACCTATTATTTCTTCCCATTTTATAAATGAGCCAGCTATTTTTACTGCTGCGGTTATAACCCAACCTAGTATAAATACATTGATAACAATTCCGTAAAAGAAAGCTTTGAAAGCTCTTAAAAAAGCGGCTTCGCTCCCACTGTATCTTAGTTCTATAAATTCTACATCGGTAAGTACTTTGGAATTTCGCCAGCGTTTGGCAAAGAAAATAGAAACCGTAATATAAGTAGCTGCCCAAGCCCACCAAAACCAGTTGCCTGCTATTCCTGTTTTGGCAGTAATACCTGTAACCGCCAAAGGTGTATCTGCAGCGAAAGTAGTAGCAATAATAGAAATTCCCAACCACCACCAAGGTAAAGACCTATCTGCAACAAAGTAAGAGTCTATTCCTGTACTTGATTTTTTAGAAACCACAATTCCAACAATAAATACAACAACTAAATACGCTAAAAATATTCCCCAATCTAATGCTTCCATAGTTTTTTCAGTTTGAAAATTAAATATCTTGATTTTTTGGATTAAAAGTTAGATTTTTTTGGAATAATTGTTTAAAAGAAGTAAATAAATGTTTAAAAATAGAACATAATTTTGTTTGATAATTAAACATTTGGTATATTTGCAACACACACACGCAACAATAAAATGACTGAACTTACACAAAAAGATATAGGTTATCGAATATCTGAATTGAGAAAATCCAAGGGCTATTCACAAGAAGAATTAGCTAATCTAACAGAATTATCTAGAACAATTATTACACAAATTGAGTTAGGTAACAGAAAATTAAACGTCTTAGAATTAAGAAAAATATCCAACTTTCTTACAATTTCTATTGATACTTTATTATCTGATAACTACACGCTAAATTCTTTTTTAGAAGATAAAATAGAAAAAGACATAAATATTAGTGAAAGAATATCTATTCCAAAATTACAAATACCTAAATTTAAAAACATACTTCTATATATATTAGAAAAATGTGCCGGAAAATCAAATATTGGAGAAACTTTATTATACAAATTACTATACTTTTCTGACTTTAATTACTATGAACTCTACGAAGAACATTTAAGTGGTGCTACTTATAAAAAATTACCTTTTGGTCCAGTTCCTCAAAAATTGGATAAAGTAATAGCAAATATGATTCAAGACAAACAACTACAGAGAGTTAAAACTCTTTACCACAATTACACCCAAACAAGGTATTTACCTCTTGAAAAACCAGATTTATCAACTTTTAGTGCAAGAGAAAAAAGTGTAATAGATAAAGTTATAAATCAATATTCAGATTGGTCTGCTTCAGCTATTAGCGACTATTCTCATAAAGATATACCTTGGTTAGCCTCCGATGAAGGAGAAATAATTGACTATGAATTAGCCTTTTATCGCGAGCCTCCATTTTCAGTTAGAAATTATGACTAAAAATGGCTAATATGACTTTTGAAGAAATACCAGAATTCAATAAAGACTTGAAAAAACTTACTAAAAAGTATAGAACACTCAATGATGATTTAAAAATCATAAAAAAAGTTCTTAAAGTTAGTCCTAACGAAAAACCTCCATTTAGTTTTAGAATCAATGGATTAGGAATAGAAGATTGTATCATTAAAGTTAAAAAAATTGCAAGTAAAAGTATGAAAGGTAAAGGCGTGAATTCAGGCTTTAGAATTATATACGCTCATTTTGAAGAAGAACAAAGAATTTCTTTTATTGAAATATATCATAAATCAAGCAAAAGCATCGAAGACAAAGAAAGAATAATGAGATATTTTAAATAATAAAACACATTTAAGCTAAACATAAAAGCATCCAAAACCAAAGTCATCAATGCTTTTACCATACTAATATTCGCAAAACAAGTCCTAGAATTCTGACTTTGCCGAGTTCTTAAACTAAAACCTAGTATTTTTAGTGCAGTTAAAATAAAGAGCAGCACAGTAACTGTCGTTATTGTGCTTAGCTTAAATTGCCATTTCTTTCCAATTTCATTTTCAACCTTTCAGCTGGCGTAGGTTTCTGAACCCAAGAATTATCATAGTCTAAATATTCTTTAGATTTTGAAGCTTCTTCGCTAGAAATTTTACCATCCATATAAGCTGCCAAAACTTTAAATGCTTCAGGATTTTCATTTTGTAAAACTAAAAGTGCTGCATTGGCAGCAGTTTTTACTGCTATAGGAACACCACCACCTAAATCTGCCCAGTGACCACTTAAATATAAATTTTCATAAACTGTTCTGTGGTGTGCTATTTTGGCTTGTATATTTTCTTTTCCAGGTCGTGCACCCATTATAGAGCCATTTCTGTTTGCCGTATATCTTAAATGTGTAACTGGTGTTGCTACATCCATAAATTCTATATGCTTTTTCAAATTTGGGCAAAGCATTTTTTCAATGCGTGCAATAATTACATTTGCATATTCTTCTTTATATCTATAATATGCTTCTGTTCTTACAAAATTTCCGTCAGCATCTTTTTCTGTTTGCCAAAAATTATTGTGGTCTATTTCTGCTAAAACCAAAAGCGTAAGTGTTCCTTTTCCTTCTGGTGCAAGGCTTTTATCTCTTAACGAAGGCACTAATACACTAATAGCACATTTACTTGGATCTGAACTGCTATGTTCTCGTCTTGTAATTCCTTCTTCACTTAACTGAACCAACTCTTCTTGAAAACCTAAATCTTCTGCCGGACAATCTAAAGCTATTGATAACTGAACAGCAGATTCATACAAAATAGCATCATCTAATTTTTGAAGAAAATCATTTGAAACAGAATTTTTTGGCAATAATTTTCTGTATAAAATATCTACATCGCAAGCGGCAATGATTTGTTTTGCTTTAATATTATATTCTTTTTTGTTTCTAATGGCTCTTACTCCAACAGCTTTTCCATTTTCTGTTATAATTTCTTCTACTGTAGTATTTTGGTAAACTTCGTTTTCAAAAAAACGGATGTAATACACCAGCCATTCAGGAAAAACCTGACTTCCTCCATCTGGTGGCACTTGATAATCATTGATATACGCCCAACCAATAGGAATCATGCAAGAAAGTAAATCAGATTCTGAAGAGAACATTTTTTGTAACTCTTTGTCTTTAAAAAACAAATCTAAACCCTGTGGCACTTTTTCGTTTGGATACCAAACATATCTTATAAAAGGCAATACAAATTTAAAACGTGAAATTCCTGTTTTCATTCTTTCAAAAAACGACATTGTTTCTGCGCTTCTCATGTAAGCACTTGTTTCTTTGGTAGCTAAGCCCATTTTTTTAGCCGCAGCAAAAAACTTACGAATTCCTTTTTCTTCATGAGGAAAATCTTTGATTAAATCAGCTCTTAATTCGTCTGGATTGCTTGTCAATAAATAATCTACCGTTTTACTTTTGTAACGATGTATTTTATTGAGGTATTTTACTCTTGGATAATCGTTTCCCAAAAAACGAAAAATAGAAGTAACCATTCCAAACTCTTCGCCACATTGATTTAACCAATGTAAAGCAGAGTCGAAACGAAAACCTCTACGATTAAAACCTTGTAAATATCCACCTGGATGCTGTGCTTTATCTAGCGTGCAAACCTTTAAGCCTGCTTTACTCAATAGTGCTGCAGAAGTTAAACCGCTCATTCCAGCACCAATAATAATAACATCGTATTCTTTTTCTAAAGCTTTCAAAGATTATAATTTTACTTTTCTTTAAAATTGTTTTCCATCCAACATTGCAATATACTTTTCTTTTTAAAACTAAGTATTCTAGCTCTAGGCATATCTTCTTTTATAAAAACTCTATTATTAAATTCACCATTATCTAGTACAAATTTCATATTTGCATAAGAAGTAAAATCGCCATTTGTTGAGCCAGAATTATGGCAATTTGCCGTTGCACAAGTTTTATCTATTATAGATTTTACATCGGTTTCGTAGGTATAATTGGTATCTACACAATCTACTTCTCCTTTTTTACAAGAAAACATAAAAAGTATTATTGCCGATAAAAATAAAATTTGTTTCATAGTTTTTTGTTTGTTTTTCTTACAAATATAATTGCTGCAAGCTGTTTAAAAGTACTTTTCTAGTTTTTCTATTTGGCTTGGGTTTCCTAAAACTATAATTCTTACGCCTAAATCTAATTCCATATTTGGATCTGGATTTACGGTATATTCTCCATTTGTAGTTTTCAAACCTATGACACTACAACCTGTCTTTTTTCTAATATCTAAATCTTTTATCGATTTATTTTCAAATTTCTTTAAAGTTCCTTCTATAGACAATTCTCTTAAATTTGTATCACAATCGCCGTCTAAAGAAAGCTTGTCTATAAACTCTATCAAATCTGGACTTACTACTAAAGATGCCATATGATCTCCACCTATTTTATCTGGCATAATTACATTATCTACTCCTACAATTTTTAGTTTTCTCAATGAAGATTCGCTTGATGCTCTGCTTATTATCAACACATTTGGGTTTTGCTGCTTTGCCGATATGGATACAAAAAGATTGTCTGCATCTGACGGTAATGCCAAAATAATGCTGTGCGCTCTTTCTATGGCTGCCATTTCTAAAACAGCATCTTCGGTAGCATCTCCCTGAAGGCAAAGCATGCCTTCTTCTATTATATGATTGACTAATTCTTGGCTTTGTTCAATTATTAAATATTGCCTTGATGAATGTTCTAACTTTTGAGCAGCTTGTTTTCCATTTCTACCATAACCTACTATTATAGTATGATTGTTCAATGCTTTAATTTTCTTTTCCACACTTTTTTGATTTAGTCTTTTAAAAATTTCACCATTTGCTATGTATTCTGTAAAAATAGATACTGCGTATAAATATACTGCAACACTGATAAGAATTAAAAAAACAGTAAACATTCTCGAAGCATCATCTAGTGGTTGTACTTCTCCAAAACCAACAGTGGTAACCGTAATTACGGTCATATATATAGCCTCAAACCAAGAAAATTCTGATATATACCTAAAACCTAAAATTCCAATAATAAAAACGCTAAACAATAGTAAAAAAGCTAAGTAAACTTTTGATTTAAAAAACTTAAATTTGCTAATTGAAAATTTCATATCGTAGGCAAAGCTTCAAAATATTTTTTTAAAATAGTTGCACTAATATCGCCATCAGTTTTTATTTCTAAAAGACTTGCTTTGTTTTTTTTAGAAAAAAATAAACTTAATTTTTCTTCAAGTTCTTGTTCGTTATTAGCTAATAAATAGTCTAAATCGTGCAAATTACATAAATGCGCTGCGCTATATCTATTATTGGTTTCAAAATATTTATCTACTTCTTGTAAACTACCTGGGCCAGGAATAATTTTAAAAATATTTCCACCATTATTATTTATTAATATTACTTTAAAATTTGGGTGTAAATAATTATTCCAAAAAGCATTAGAATCGTACATCAAGGCTAAATCGCCTGTTATACAAATAGTTAGTTTTTTATTGAAAACTGATGCTCCTAAAGCCGTACTTACCTGACCATCTATACCGCTTACGCCTCTGTTTGCATTTACGGTAATATTTTTAGGCAAAGAAATTAAATTGGCATATCTTACTGGTGTAGAGTTTCCAAAATGAATGTTTGTTCCTTCTGGAATTTTTTTCATTATAGTTTCAAAAACCTTAAAATCTGAATAAACTGTCTCTTTTAAATAGTTTGAAGAAAATACCTTAACTTTTTCTTCCAATTTTTTCCATAAAGTAAAGTAATTACTTGCAGAAGATTCTACTGCTTTTAATTCATTAAAAAAGTTAACTACATCAGACTGAATTACTTTTGTAAGTGCCTGAAAATTGTCCCAATGTTCAAAATTATTACTAATGTGCCAATGCTGTTTTACTTCATTATTTCTTAGCCAAAATTTAAGTTTTTTAGAAACTACTCCATTTCCGAAAGTAATTATCACTTCTGGAACAAAATCTTTCAACTTATTTTTACTTATCACTTCAATTAATGGATCTATTTGTCCAAAAGTATTTTCTGCAGAAAAATTTGAAATACTTTCATGTAAAACAACTATATCATCTTGCTTATTTAAAACTGAAAGAACTTCTTTTATTTTTGGATTAATGTGTTTTTGTAAGCCAACGACAATTAGTTTCTTTTTTGCCTTTTTCCAAATTGTTTTTAGATTTTCTAATTCTTGCAATTCAACAGAAATATTTGCTTTTGCGGCTTCTACTATTTTTACATCTAAAGTTTGTGCTTTTACTAAAGTGTAAAGTGGTTCACGAAGTGGAATATTTACATGCACAGGACCAAAACTTGGAAAAACTGCATTGTTTAAAGCCTCAGAAACTAGTCTATCACAATACCATAAATCTTCTTTTGTAGAAACATTTGTAGGCAATTGGTATGATTTTTTAATGTAATTTTTAAAAACTTCAAACTGTTGAATACTTTGATTTTCTCCTTGGTCTATCCATTCGTTTGGTCTATCTGCGGTAAGTAAAACCAAAGGAATTTTCTGATAAAAAGCCTCTGCAACTGCAGGTGCATAATTTAAAACTGCAGAACCTGATGTACAAATTAAGCCAACAGGTTTACCAGACTGCTGCGCTAAACCCAAAGCAAAAAATGCAGCTGAACGCTCGTCTACTATAGAAAAACATTCTATTTCTGGATGCCTATTGAAAGCTATTACCAAAGGCGCACAACGAGAACCAGGCGACAAAACTACTTGTTTCATACCTTTTCTGGCACAAATTTCTGCTAAATGTTGAATATGTATTTTATCGGTATTTTGCACAGCGTAAAGATAGTTATTTTGTTTGATGTTCGGTGTTTGTTGTTTGATGTTTTTTTTCTTTTCCTTTATTCAAAACCTTCCTATTTTAAAACTAAATTTTGCTTTTATTGTAATTATTAATTGTGTTTTTAATTTACTCACTTAAAGAACATATCTTTGCAATAACAATATAAAAATAATGAGTTTAGAAAAAGAAATAGCGCAAAGAAGTGAATCGAAATGTGAATTATGTGGATCTAATGATGATTTACAACTTTATTTTGTGCCTCCAGTAAAAGAAAAATTAAAGAATAACACTATAAATACTTGTACTACATGCAAGAGCCAGTTAGAAAACCCTGAAAGTTTAGACGCAAACCATTGGCGTTGTTTAAACGACAGTATGTGGAGCGAAGTAGAAGCTGTAAAAGTAGTATCTTACCGAATGTTGCACGCTTTGAAAGCAGAAGGCTGGCCACAAGATTTAATAGATATGATGTATCTTGAAGACGAAACACTTGCTTGGGCAAAAGATGGCATGGTAGACGAAAATACTATTGTACACAAAGATGCTTTTGGTGCAGTATTGAAAGCTGGCGACACAGTAGTTCTAACACAATCTTTAAACGTAAAAGGCTCTTCGGCACAAGCAAAAAGAGGAACAGCCGTAAGAAGAATTTCTCTAGTACAAGACAATCCAGAGCAAATTGAAGGCAAAGTAGACGGTCAGCAAATTGTAATTTTAACAAAATACGTAAAAAAATCTAACTAGTATGTTTACTGAAGAAAAACTATACGATACTTTGGGCGAATTACTTTTTGTGGTTGCAATGGCAGATGGAATAATTCAAGAAGAAGAAACTAAAGCCTTGGAAAATTTATTAAAAGGACATTTACATGAAGAAAACATAAAATGGTCTTTCAATTATGAAGTTTCTAAAAATACCGATATTGAAGAACTTTATAAAAAAGTTATAATTACTTGCAAAAAAATTGGACCCTCACCTATTTACACAGAGTTTATTTCTTCTATGAAAATTATTGCCGAAGCAGCTAATGGAACAGAAAAATCTGAAGAAAAAATTATAAATTGCTTTTCAAAAGAATTGATAGAAAAGTTTAAAAACGATATTGAAAATATAAAATGAAACTTTTAATAAGTGCTAAAGGAATAGACTCTAAAAATGTTAGAAATTGATTTACAAACTTGTTTCCAAACTAACACAAAATATATTGCATAAAAGCAAAATATTCCATTGACATTTAAATTTTAAAAAACGACTTTTATTTTTATTCTTATTAAATTATACATCTTCAAAAATGTATAAATAATGTTTTGTCACTAGACTGTAAAGAAAATTTGTTTTACTTCATTTTCTAAAGTGCTCAATTTTCTTTTTTATCTTTGCAAAATGAAAATGAAACAAGCACATTTATTAGCAATTCTATTTTTGATGATTGCTTTTTCTTGTAAAGAAAAAACAACTGACGAAAAGGACAAAAAAGTTGTGATAAACTCTGCCGAAAATGCCTACTCCAAAACGGCAGCATTAGACAGCTTAATTGAACTAAATCCAGACAATAGTAATTTATACTATCAACGTTCAAGATATTATTATGATAGAAAATTATTTCCAAAGGCGCTTATTGATATTTTATATGCTACACAACTCGATAGCAAAAATATAGCTGCATATTTGCTCGCTGGCGATATTTATATTGCAATGGGACAAGGGCAAGATGCCATTGACATTATGAATGAAGCTATTAATAACAACCAAGGAAATGAAATTCTATATGAAAGAGCAGTTGAGTATAATTTTTACATGAAAAATATTCAATCTGCTATGAATTTTGCAAACGATTTATTAAAAATAAATAAAAACAATGCAAATGCTTACTTTTTTAAAGGTTTAATTCATAAAGAAAATAACATAGATAAAGCCATTTCAAATTTTCAAACTGCTGTAGAGCAAGACCCAACATACTATAACGCTTATATGCAATTGGCGACACTTTTTTCAAAAAAGAATGATAAAATGGCTATTCAATATTATGATAATGCGCTACGCCTACAAGCAAAAAGTAGAGAAGCAATATATGGTAAAGGCTATTTTTATCAACAACAAAAACAATTTAACAAAGCAAAAAGTGAATACAAAATTTTAATTATTGAAAATAGAGGAGACTATCAAGCTATTTTTAATATGGCGCACTGTTTTTTAGCACAAGATTCTTTAAAAAAGGCAGAAAGTCATTTCAATATGGCTGTTTCTGCAAAACCAGATTATGTAGATGCTATTTACATGCAAGGTCAAATTGCTGAAAGACTTGGAGATATTGTAAGTGCAAAAATATTGTATCAAAATGCTTTAAAAATGCTTCCAGGAAACGAAACTATTTTACAATCTCTAAAAGAAATAAAAGCCAAAGAGCAATAATTATTTTTTAGTGAAATAGTGTAACTGCAACAACATGCCTAAATATGCATCTGGATGCCATTGGTTTCCTCTATATTTTGGTTTAGAAATAGGGAAAATAATATTAATATCATTTTCATTACTAACATTATCTGGTAGATTGGTAAATCGTTGTGAATACCTTGCTCCTATTCCAAAAACCATTTGAATTGGTCTAGCTTTAGCAAGTTTAGTAGTAAAACCTACCTTTATCATTCCACCATAAGCTAGCTTATTTATATCAAATTTTAATTGTTGCCTATACGCTCCATTTGCTCTAGAAACCATTTCGTTTCTTTTAATATTTACATATCTAAAATTAAAAGATGGCGAAATAAAAAAACGACTTCCAAACAAACGGTCTTTACTTAATGGATAAAATCTTGGTTCAACAATGTATATTAATCCATTTTTTAATTTTGGTTTACTAGAAGCAAAATTATCCCAAAAAGTATAAAAAGGGTTTAACCAATTATTTACAAAGCCAAGTTCTTGGTGTACTCCAAACCATTCATTTACTTTAATATCTAAACCCACCTGAAGTGAAGGACTATTAATATCTAGCTGGCTAAGTAAAGCTAGACTTAATATATATTTTTCTCTTGGATAAGTTACAGAAGTATTTTCAGCGTTTTGAATTTCTTGTGCTATTAAAGATATACTAAAACTAAAAAGTACAAAGGTTAAAAAGTAGTGCTTAATCATTTAAATCTAATAAAGATGTTAAAGTAATATTATTTATATCAGTATAATTAAACTGACGTAGTCCATCTGTAGATACAACCATTAGATTACCATTGTCTGGTATTACATCATTTGCCACAAAGCCAGCTAGTGTGTCTATAACTGTTGGGTTTTCAGGATCTATGCTTAAATCAAAAACAATTACGCCAACATCTGCATCGCAAATAAATAAATGTGAACCATCTATTCCAAGTCCTTTAGGGCCTTTTAACTGAACAATATTTACAAGTTCTGGATACAAAACATTGCTAATATCTACAATTTGTAATTCGTTGACTGGTCCAGAATTACTACAATCTGGGCTTTGTGTATTTAAAGTTACATAAGCATAATCTTCATTTGCAACCACCGGATCGCAAGATGTTACGTGTTCTAGTCTTTCGCTTGAAGCTTCTACAGGTTTTGCTGGGTTAGAAATATCATATACATACATTCCATCTGTACTACCTACAAAAATATAATTTGCAAAAGGAAATAAAGTTTCTATTCCAAAATCTAAATCTAGCTTATCGGTAAGTATTGGATTTGAAGCATCTAAAATATTAAACGTACTTAGTGTTTTATTATCGATAACATATAAATAATCGTTTACAACAATCATTCTAGCCAAAGAACCACTTTTTCCAATAGTTAAAACATTGTTTCCGTCAGATTTTTGACAGCCAAACGCCAATAAAAAACCCAACAATACTAAACTTATTTTCTTAAAATTTTTCATATTATCTTCTACATTTAGGGTTTTCTAATTTGGCATCTACCCAATCTAAGGCAATACCTTTTTGCTCGTCTACACATTCAAAATATCCAAAATAATCTGTAGGAAAATATCCAGCATTAAATTGGTATACGTTTTTTAATCGCTTTGCTACAACAACATTTGAAACATCAGTAATATCAATTGCCAATAAATCATCGCCATTGTCTGCAAACATCACATTGTTTTTTACCGCCATATCATTATTGCCCAAAATAGAAATAAAAGCTTGTTTTGTAGGCGCACTTGGGTTTGCATTGTTTATTACGTGCACTCCAGTACCTTTATCAGAAATATAAATAGTATGACCAATTTTAAATATTTTACCTACTATTTCAAATGGCTTTGCATTTTCAGACTTTACATTTGTATATTTTTCTAAACTTATGTAAACTGGTTTTTTTCCAGAAACAGCTCCTACATCAACATTTTTTGTACAAGCTAAAGACAAAAAAATTAGCAAAATAGAAAACATTTTTAGTTTTATCATAGTATGTTTTTTATTCAAAAATAAGTATTATTTATTTAATCAAATTTATCTATTTACCTAGCTAAAATGATTTATGACAAATCGCTGACAAAAGTTCAAAAATAAATTGCCATATTACACTAAATATGATCTAAATCAGTTAATTCTATTCATTTTTAAGCAATGAAAGGCATTATGACAAAACCGTGACAATTTTGTTTTCAAACACAAATTACAGCCCAAAGCATAGCCTTATATTTGCAGTATAGAAGTAAATTATTTAAAACCAAAAGTAAAAACGATGAAAAAAATATTTATTCTACTAGTAAGTTCTATCATTTTTTCAAACATTGCTACGGCACAAGTAATAGAAGATTCGGTAGATATGAATGCAAACTTTACAATGGATGTATTTTATAGCTTAGATAATGGCACTACTCAAACAGTTGCTAGTGCAGAGTGGACAGTTGCATTTTCAGTAAACAGCTTTTCAGCTGCTATACTAATAAACTCTGGAAACGGTGTAAGGCTTTGGAAAACTGATTATGTAATAAATAATTTTAATAATGTAGATACTACAAATAATTTTTCCAACTGGAATTTACAGTTTGATACTTATGAGTCTTTAGAAAGCAAAACTTCTTTTGAAGCAAACCCACTAGGTTCTTTACACTATGGCTGGGGCGAATATGCGGGGTCTCCAACTCACGACATTAATGGAGATGGTGTTTTTGTGCTTAAAACAGTTTCTGATGAATTTTATAAAATAATTGTTATTAAAAAGCATATAGGAGAATGGCATTACAGATATGCTACACTAAATAACAGCTTCGACACTACAATTGTATACCAGGCAACAGATTTACAAGATAGAAACTTTGCTTATTTAAATATGGACAATCATTTAGTTGCAAACAGAGAACCTTCAAACACCGAATGGGATTTATTGTTTACAAAATACTATGATACAGATGAATCTGAAATCGTAACAGGAGTTTTGTTAAACAAAGGTGCAGAAGTTGTAGAAATAGACGGCACATCACCAGCAAGTGCATCTTATGAAGACGAAACTTTTGATGCTACTACAAAGTCAATAGGATCTGACTGGAAACAGTATAATGGAACAACAGCACTTTATGATTTAGATAATGACAGAACCTATTTTGTAAAACAACTTAATGGTGCAATTTATAAACTAAACTTTACAAGATTTGATGGCACCTCTACAGGCAAAATTGGATTTACTAAAGAAAAACTAGTAGCATCTGCAGTAAAAGATATTGCAGCTATAAAGACCGTTTCTTTATATCCTAACCCAGCAAAAGGAAATGCATTTATAGCTTTAGATTTAAAACAAAAAGCAAACATTAGCTATGCTATTTCTAATATGATAGGCAAAGTAGTGGCTCAAAATACCGCAGATTTAAATAGTGGATTAAACGTGTTAAAACTAAATACATCTAATTTGAACACTGGTATATACTTAGTACAAATTAAAAACGGAAAAGAAACACAAACATTAAAACTAAGTGTAAGCAAATAGCCAATGGGCAAAACAGCAATTACATATCTAATAACAATAATTTTGAGCCTTTCAGTATTTTCTGCTAAGGCTCAAAATACTTTTAAAGTATTTGATGCTAAAACTTTAGAAGCACTTTCTTATGCAACTGTACAGCTTGTAAATACCGAAGGTAAAAGGTACAATAGTTCTACAAACTACGAAGGTGAAATAGAAATTCCTTTTCAGTTTGAAGGCGACATTGAAGTACAAATTTCTTATGTAGGTTATCAAAGTTTTATAAAAAAAATAAACCCAAGTAGAACCAAAATAATTTACCTATTTCCTTACGAAGAAAAAGTAGACGATGTAATAGTAACAGCAAATCCCAAAGAATCTTCATCTAAAGAAAGTTTGTACAAAATAGAAGTAATAGCAAAAGAAGAAATAGAAAGTAGAGCAGCAAATACACTAGACGAAGCCTTAATGAACAACATGAATATAGAAATTCAGCGTAGTGTTTTAGGTTCTAGTATAAATTTACAAGGCTTAAGTGGTGCTAATGTAAAAATAATGATAGATGGCGTACCAGTAGTTGGTAGACTAAACGGCGAAGTAGATTTAAGCCAAATAAACATGAGCAATATAGAACGAATAGAAATAGTAGAAGGACCACTTTCTGTTATTTATGGCTCAAATGCCCTAGCTGGTGTAATAAACCTAATTACCAAAAAATCTCAAAAAAACAAATACGAAGTTGGTATAAACACCTACTACGAATCTGTAGGAAACTATAATGTAGATGCAAACCTAGGAGTAAAATTTAAAGACCATTACCTTTCTGTAAATGGTGGAAGATACTTTTTTGCAGGTTGGAATGAAGGAGATTATAATAGAGACTTAGATTGGGATCCTAAAGAAGTTTACTTTGCCGATTTTAACTATGTTTATAGAACAAAAGGCGATTGGTTTAACCGTGTAAAAGTTTCTTATTTTAAAGATAAAATTTTAGATAGAAAAAATCCAAGTAGTTTTTTTACCAAAGCAGATGATATATGGTTTAAAACCAGAAGAATAGATGCAGCTTATATTTTGAACGGTACTTACAAAGAAAATTTTTATATTCAATCTACAAATGCTTATAACAATTACAGTAGAATAAAGAATACATACACTAAAGACCTCTCTAATTTAGGAAGTATTATTAAGCAAAATACAGATTTTAGTAATTTTCAAGACACAACAGTTATTCAACAAGTTACTTCTAGAACATTTATAGCATATAAAAATCCAAATGCAAAATACAACTATCAAGTAGGCTACGATTTTAATTTAGAATCTGGAAAAGGACAAAAATTTTCTGACGATGAAGGAAAAAATATTACAATGGCAGATATTGCTGCTTTTGTAACATTTACCTACAAACCAACAAAAAAATTGAGTATTCAACCAGCTATGCGCTATGGTTACAATTCTAAATTTACTACACGCCCTACCCTTTCTGGAACTATTAAATACAACTTTACAAAAAACACCATTTTTAGAATAAGTTATGGAATGGGCTTTAGAGCACCAACATTAAAAGAAATGTATTTAGATTTTCAAGACATAAACCATAACATACAAGGAAATGAAGATTTAAAAGCAGAAAGATCTCATAATGTATCAGTAAATTTTGAATTTGGAAAAAGTATAAAACTTCACAATTACAATGTTAAAATTGGTGGTTTTTTCAACCATAAATATGATGGCATTTTCTTAGCACAAAAAATAAGTGCCGATGATACAGAGTTTACGTATGTAAATGCAGATAAGTTTCAAACTTTAGGCGGGCAAATAGATATTGCATATAAAGTAAAGCATTTTTCAGCAAATACTGGTTTATCTTATATAGGTACTTACAATACAGAAGTAGAAGGAAATGATGATTTAAATAAATTTTTCTTTAGACCACAATGGAAATTGAATTTAAGCTATAATTTTGCAAAATGGGGTTTAAAAATTTCATTATTTAATAAATTAATTGGTAGTTCTTATGATTACAATATTGCAGCAGATGGAACTACAAAAGCTGTAAAACTAGACACTTATGATCTGATGGACTTTACCGCTACTAAAACCCTATGGAAAAAAAGAATTAAAATTTCGGCAGGAATAAAAAATATTCTTGGAGTTACTTCTGTAAACAATGGTTTAGTTTCTGCTGGTGCGCACTCATCTGGCGGCGGTGCTCAAATATCTACTGGCAGAACATATTTTGTAGGTTTAAAATTTAATTATTAATGAGAAAATTATTTTACATATTATTTCCCATACTTTTACTTACATCTTGTTTTAAAGAAGAAGATAAAAGACAAGTAAATAATGAAACAAGCGTTTCTATAGCCTTAGGCGAAGATTATTCTTCTGTATTTTATTACAATTTATCTACACAATCAGTTGTAGCTGAAAATAAATGGATTGATTGGAATTTGTCTTTTTACGCACAAGAAGATGATTACTTTATAAAATTAAACGATGCTGCCAACATGAAGGCATATAAAGCAACCCAAGAACAGTTTGAAGAAGTTAGCGCCATTGATGATGTTACAAATTTTATTTTAGATGATGCGAAAGGAACAAGAAACGGTATCGCATTACTTTATGAACCTACTATTACTAAAGGCGACACAATATTTTACACCAATACTACTTATATTTTACGACTGGGAAAAGATGTACTTGGAGAGGAAATTGGTTTTAAAAAAATAAAGTTACTTTACACCTACTTAAATCAATATGCATTAAGGCATTCAAACCTAGACGGATCTGAAGATTATATTTCTATAATAAAGAAAGACCTAACTTTAAATTTTGTTCATTTTTCTTTTAAAAACAAAGGCGAAATTATAAATATAGAACCAGATAAAACTACTTGGGATATAGTTTTTACACGTTCTACAGACATTACAGTTACATTAGATTCATCTATAATTTTACCAGATTATACTGTCACAAGTGTACTTTTAAATCCTTATTTTACAAAAGCATATAAAGAAGAAAGTGTAGATTACAAAGATGCTACTTTGTTTAACATTAAAAATTCATCCTTCACAAATCAAAAAAACATTATTGGCTATAATTGGAAAGCTTTTGATTTAATAAATCTTACTTATGCCATAAGACAAAATGAATTTTATGTAATTAAAGATATTAATGATTTTTACTACAAATTAAAGTTTTTAAGCTTTAACGACCCTGATACAAATATTAAAGGAACAATAAGTTTTCAATACGAAATAATTAAATAAATATGAAAAAAATTTCGATAATAGCAATAATTATACTATTTGCTACAGCATGCAAAAAAGAAGAAATAGCTTTAACAAATCCAGGTTTAGATGTTCCTGAATTTGTTGGTAATTTTAATAGAACCTATAAAATTGTTGGGTCAAATTTTATAGCAACATATAAAATAGACACAAATAAAATTGAATATTCTAATGAAGGTAATGGGCCTGGAAATGCAAGTTACACCATTTTGTTTGATTCTTATAACGAAACAGACAAAAGATGGATTGGTCATACTGAAGACTTTAAATATTATTTAATATTTTTCAAAAACATTACTGCTACTAGTATAGATTTGTATAAACAAAAAGTATCTGACCCAAATGAGGCTCAGAACACACCTATTCCAGCAGATGATAATGACAAAAATTATGGCTGGAACACTTACTATAAAATTTAATAAAGTAAAATTCTGAAAATAATATTTGCATAGTAAAATA
>CAKZQD010000074.1 GCA_937139485.1 uncultured Bacteroidota bacterium
AAATTACGGCGCTTTATTTAATACTCTTTTTTCTCTTAAACTAACAGATTAAATTTCTTTGGATAGTTTTTTAAACAAAAATGAGTTTTAGATTAATATAGTGTAGTTATTAAGTAATGACAAAATCGGAATATAAAAATATCTAATCTGACATTGATTAGGTTAATATTTGAAAGGTTCTTCTTATACTATATTAGTCTGATAGAATTTCATTGTTACTTACAAAACAAAGTTGCATATAAAACTACTTAATATCAAATTCGTTATTATTTTCTGTAAAATATGACTTACATGTATATGTATAGTTTCTCCATATTTTCATAGCAATGCATAAGTTCTCAAAATTATCTATCAAAATGCATTGTTCTTATTTGGACTATAGAATACTAAACATTTAAACTACTTTAAAATTCAATTGATTTATAAACTTTAATTTCAAAAACAAGTTCTTTCACTAATAGGTGGAAAACTTTTCTATTTAAAAAACTTATATTATTACCCATATTAACTACAAAGTGTTAATATTGTTATATTTGGGAAGTCTTTCTGATTTTTTTGAGGTATGAAAAAGTATTCAGAATCTAGTAGAAATGCTAAAATCTTAAAAAATTGTGAAAGATTCCAAATAAATTGCTTCGTGCCTCCTCAATTTTTTGGAATGACGGTAGCTTGTTAATGTGAAAATTCTATTCATATCAATAGTTTTTTGGCTTTTATGGGTAATCCTAAAAACTTATTTATGTAATAATTCTAAAACACACTAAAGATTACTTACTGTAAAATGAATACTAATTTACTCTTGACTAACTTAATTGAAAATAATCTCAATAGCTAAATAATGTAGATAATTTAATAGCTGCTTTCGATTTAATAAATTGAAATTAGTTTATCTTTGATCTACATTAAAAACTAAAAATATGTTGCACGCACATAGTGGATTACGTTGGATAGTACTGGTATTACTAATTGTTACTATTATAAATGCTTTTAAAAAATGGAAGGCAGGAGAAGAATTTGTTGATTTAGATAACAAATTGTCTTTAGTAACAATGATATTTGTTCATATTCAATTATTGATTGGAATTGTTCTACTGTTTGTTAGTGAAAAAAATATTTTGGAAAATTTTTCAATGAGCGATCCTGTTTATCGATTCTTTGCCGTAGAACATACTTTGGGTATGATACTTGCTATTGCGGCTATTACTATTGGAAGAATTCAATCTAAAAAATTAACAACTGGACCTTTAAAACATAAAAAAGTATTTATTATGTTTTTTATTGGTTTGCTTTTAATATTGGCATCTATTCCTTGGCCATTTAGAGAAATTCTTGGAGCTGACTGGTTTTAAAGACTATTGACTCTTATAAATTTTATTTAAACAAAACTGAGCTTTGAATTTTCTTTCTAGAAAGGAATAACGAAAACATTATTTTACAACTTAACAAAAAAATATGAAAAACACATTAATATACATTTTATTTATAGCTATGGCATTGAGTGCTTGCAACATTGAAGATAGAAAACCAGAGTTTAAACGTTTTGAAAATCTTAATGTAAAGAGTATTTCGTCTACTATATATGATATAGATGCAGATGTTATAGTTTACAATCCTAATAGCATTTCGGTTTATTTAAACAACACGGATATTGACGTTTTTGCCAATGAAGTTAAAATTTCTACAATTAAGCAAACAAATAAAACTGAAGTAAGTAAAAAATCTGAATTTAGTATTCCTTTGAAGGCAAATTTAAGCTTGAAGGATTTAGTGAAAAATGAAAGTTCGGTTTTAAATATAATAAACTCTAGCTTGAGTGCTTATAAAGGTAAAAAAATAGACTTGAAATTTATTGGAACTGCAGAATTTGAAGTTGGAGGAATTAAATTTGATATTCCTATTGAGTATGACGAAGTAGTGAATTTGAAGAAGTAAATAGATTTAAGTTCCGTATTCTAAAATTTATTTTTTATAATAAGTTATTTTTTTCGACTTCTAAGTTTCTAGTGGTCTTGAGGTTGTATTTAAACCATTATCAGATACCAAAACTCCTTGAAGGTAATTATAGTTTATTTTATTTGGTACAAAAGACAAGTGGCAAGATAAATATTAGTAGTATTTTGTTCATAAATTTCATAGTTTAATAAAGTGCAAAGGTTTGCTTATAAAAATAATTTTTAGACAAAAGAAAAAGCTAAATGCATTACATTTATGTTACAAAATAAAAAAACGATATGCTTTCTTATTGGGAAAAAAAATCATTTACAAAATACGATATTGTAGTTATTGGTTCTGGAATTACGGGTCTTTCTACTGCCATTTCTTTAAAAGAAAAAGACAAATCTTTAAATATTATAGTTCTTGAAAGAGGACTCTTACCTACTGGAGCCAGCACAAAAAATGCTGGCTTTGCTTGTGTAGGTAGTTTAACTGAAATTTTGGACGATTTAAACCATCATAGCAAGCAAGAAGTTATAGAATTGATAAAATTAAGAAAAGACGGGCTAGATATTTTAAGAAATAGACTTGGAGACGAAGCTATTGGGTATTTTGAAAACGGTTCTTATGAATTACTTTTTGATAGCAATGATTATAGGCTTTTGAAACTAAATAGTATAAACGAAATGCTTTTTCCTTTGTTTGGGAAAACCATTTTTAAAACTATTAAAAATGAGTTCGGCTTTTCTGAAAAAGTAGAATTACTGATAGAAAGTAGTGTTGAAGGAGAAATAAATACAGGAAAAATGATGTTTTCACTGCTACAGAAAGCCTACAGTTTGGGAATAGAAGTAAAAACAGGTTTTGAAGTGGAAGAAATTCTTGAAAAAGATACCGAAGTAGAAATTGTAAACAAACAATTTTCTTTAAAGGCAAAAAAAGTATGTGTTTGTACTAATGCTTTTGCACCAAAATTATTTCCAGAAATAAAACTTAAACCAGGAAGAGGTCAAGTTTTAATTACAAAACCCATTGAAAACTTAAAACTTAAAGGTGTTTATCATTTTGATGAAGGTTATTATTATTTTAGAGTAATTGATAACAGAATATTGTTTGGTGGTGGTAGAAATGTAGATTTTGATACGGAAACAACAACTAGTTTTGAATTGAATAATAAAATCCAAGCAGATTTAGAAGAAAAGTTGCGCACTGTAATTTTACCTCAGCAAAACTTTGAAATAGAACATCGCTGGGCAGGCATTATGGCTTTTGGCGAAACTAAAAAACCTATAATTAAACAAGTTTCTAAAAATGTATTTGCTGCTGTTAAATTTGGTGGAATGGGAATAGCTATAGGCAGTAAAGCTGGAGAAGATTTGAGTGAGTTGGTACTGTAAATTTTTCAAGTAAATATTTTTTTTAATGATAAAAGACTAAAATAATTTTAAGAAATTGAAATTTTATGATTTTGAAAAAAACAACCCAAATGAAAACAAGCAGATTAGAAGTATTTAACGATGGCGTATTGGCGAAAGTTCTTTAATGTGGTTGGTTCCAGATTCTAGAATAGAAAAAAGTTTATAACTATGAGCAGCGTTAAAACCTACCAAAATATAAATAAAGATAAAGAAAATTTAAGTGCGTTATGGGGTGAAGAGTCTTATCTCATGTATGACTTAACGCTTGAATCTTTGGAAATGGATCAAAAAGAAGAAGTGTCAGGAGAGTTTTGGAATATAATTAGAGATCACAATATGGCCAAAAGAATGAAATGGATTACAGATTCTATTTACAAAAAT
>CAKZQD010000075.1 GCA_937139485.1 uncultured Bacteroidota bacterium
AAAATTAATATCGTAAACCGCACTATACTTGCGTTTGTGTTTTTCTCGACTTGGGGTATCTATCTTACCGTTTCGTTTAATAAGTTTTGTTTGTTGAAAAAGCATCTAACTACCCATAGTTAGGTGCTTTTTTATACTTCTAAATCAAAAATATTTCGCCAACTAATATAATTTCCTTTAGATGTTTTTATATTTTCATCGCCACCATAAATTACGTTGAGTAAATTATTATCTTCCAATTTATTTAACTTTTTCCAATACTGAAGGTTCTCAAAAAAACTTTCATTTCTAGTTTTCGAAGATTTTACTTCAAACGGAATCAATTTATCTGCTTGTTCTGTAAGAATATCTATTTCTTTTTTTGTTTTGCTTTGCCAAAAATATAAGTTAGATTTTTTGCCTGCATTGAAACGCTTTTTTAAAAATTCATTAATTACAAAGTTTTCAAATAAACCACCTTTTAAATAATGAGTTTCTAGTTGTTTACTGTTTTCAAGGTTTAATAAGTTACACGCCAAGCCTGTGTCATAAAAATATAATTTTGGAGATTTTACTATCCTCTTATTAAAGTTTTTATAATGTGGTTGAAACAAATACAAAACATAACTAGCTTCTAGTACAGATAACCAAGATTTTGCCGTGTTTGGGCTTATACCTGCATCTGTAGCAAGGCTTTGAATGTTTAAAAGTTGTCCAGTTCTGCCTGCGCATAATTTCATAAAGTTGCTAAAAGCATTCAAGTTTTCTATGTTTTTTATTTGCCTTACATCTCTTTCTATATAGGTAGAAATATAGTTTGAGTAAAAATCAATGGGAGCTATATTTTTATCATATATTCTTGGATAACCACCATTATATACCAGTTCTTCATAGCGATCAAACTTAAATTTCCCTGAAACTACAAGTTCGTTATACGAAAATGGAAGTAGTTTTAAAGACGCCGTTCGCCCTGCCAAAGATTGTGTTATTTTTTCTATCAACTGAAAATTTTGTGACCCTGAAATAGCAAAATGAATATCTTTACTATCAACTACGGTTTGTAAATATGAAAAAATTGTAGGAACATTTTGTATCTCATCTATAACCGCACCATTTGGATAATTAGATAAAAAGCCTCTTGGATCATTTAATGCAAATTCTCTATTATCAATATCTTCCAAACTAACATAAGGCACTTCAGAATATATAGATTTTAGTAATGTAGTTTTTCCAGTTTGCCTTGCTCCAGTTAAAGTCAAAATAGGAAACTTTTCCTTCAATGCTATAATTTTTCCTTTTAATTCTCTCTGAACCATAACTCAAATATAACTCAATTTTGGACAAATCTGCATTCAGATTGCAGATTTGTCCAAAACAAGCCATAAACAGCTTCATTAATTACAATTTTAAGCTTAAATTTATTTTTATTCCTTACTAAATTACAATTTCAATATCTTTACCTTTGTACAATTACAATGCAAGCATTCAAAACACAAAAACATGTCAAACACTAAATATCCAAACCTTTTAAAACCATTAGATCTAGGTTTCACAACTTTAAAAAACAGAGTTTTAATGGGTTCTATGCACACAGGACTTGAAGAGCTAAAAGATCCAAACCGTATGGCAACATTTTATGCCGAGCGTGCCAAAGGAGAAGTAGGCTTGATTGTTACAGGAGGAATTGCGCCAAACAGAATGGGCTGGGTAAAACCTTTTGCAGGGAAATTGACCAACAATAAAGAAGTAAAATTTCATAAAGTAGCTACAGATGCCGTACACGCAGCTGGAGGAAAAATCTGTATGCAGATATTGCACACCGGTCGTTATGCTTATATTCCTTTTGCTGTGGCGCCAAGTACTTCCAAAGCACCTATTTCGCCGTTTAAAGCCTACGGAATGCCAAATTTTTTGGTAGAATGGACTATTAAAGACTTTGTAAAATGTGCTGCACTAGCACAAAAAGCAGGTTACGATGGCGTAGAAATAATGGGTTCAGAAGGTTATTTAATCAATCAGTTTTTAGCCAAAAGAACTAATAAACGGACAGATAAATGGGGAGGTTCTTATGAAAATAGAATGCGTTTTGCGCTAGAAATAGTTAATAAAACAAGAGCAAAAGTAGGCGAGAATTTCATCATCATTTTTAGATTGTCGATGATAGATTTGGTACAAGACGGCAGCTCTTGGGAAGAAATTGTAATCTTGGCAATAGAACTTGAAAAAGCAGGTGTAACAATAATTAATACAGGAGTTGGTTGGCACGAAGCACGTGTACCTACTATTTCTACTAGAGTTCCTAGAGCAGCGTTTACTTGGGTTACCAAGCGAATGAAATCTGAAGTTTCTGTTCCATTGATAACTACCAACAGAATAAATATGCCAGAAACGGCAGAAAAAGTACTTGCAGACGGCGATGCAGATATGGTTTCTATGGCAAGACCTTTTTTGGCAGATTCTAACTTGGTAAAAAAGGCAATTGAAGACAAAGCAGATGAAATAAATACTTGTATTGCTTGTAATCAAGCTTGTCTAGATCACGTTTTTGAAAATAAAATGACTTCTTGTTTGGTAAATCCTAGAGCCTGTCACGAAACAGAATTGAACTATCTACCAACCAAGAATGCTAAAAAAATAGCCGTAGTAGGTTCTGGTCCGGCAGGAATGGCAGCAGCTACTGTAGCAGCAGAAAGAGGACATAAAGTAACCCTTTTTGAAGCCCAAGCAGAAATAGGCGGTCAGTTCAATATAGCAAAACAAGTACCTGGAAAAGAAGAGTTTTATGAAACTATACGTTATTTCAAAAAAATGATAGAAAAGCATGGTGTAGAATTAAAACTAAATACCAAAGCAACAGCAGAAGACCTAAAAGACTTTGATGAAATAATTATAGCAACAGGAATTTCTCCAAGAAAATTAAAAATTGAAGGCGTAGAAAGTGAAAAAGTACTTTCTTATATAGATGTTTTAAAACATAAAAAACCTGTAGGCAAAAAAGTAGCCATAATTGGAGCAGGCGGAATAGGTTTTGACGTTGCAGAATATCTTACACACCAAGGTACTTCGCCAAGTATGGATATAAAGACCTATATGAAAGAATGGGGCGTAGATATGGAAATGAAAACAGCGGGTTTTTTGACCAAAGCAGAGCCAGAAGCTTCGCCTAGAGAAGTTTTTCTTTTGCAAAGAAGAGATACCAAAGTAGGAAAAGGTCTTGGAAAAACAACAGGTTTTGGTCATAGAGCAAGTCTTACCAAGCGAAATGTAAAAATGCTCAACGGCTGTTCTTATTTAAAAGTAACAGATAAAGGTCTTTTGATTTCAAGAAAAGAAAAAGAGCAACTTTTGGAAGTAGATAACATTATAGTTTGTGCTGGGCAAGTTCCTTTTAAAGCACTTCAAGAACCACTAGAAGCACTTGGAAAAAAAGTGCATTTAATAGGTGGCTCTGATGTAGCAGCAGAACTAGATGCCAAACGAGCTATAAAACAAGGTTCAGAATTGGCTGCAAAACTTTAAAAAGAATAGCGTTTTATTTGAAAATTAGCTTACTACAATTTTCCTATATTTTAGTGGAATCAATAGATTTCACTAATTTACAATTCCAATTTTAAATACTTGGCAGTAAAACTTTCTTTGTTTTTTATAATTTGTTCTGGAGTGCCTTCTACAACTAAATTGCCACCTTTAGAACCACCTTCTGGGCCAATATCTATAATATGGTCGGCAACTTTTACAACGTCCATATTGTGTTCTATTACCAAAACGGTATTTCCTTTATCTACAAGCTTGTTCAGTACATCTAAAAGTACTTTTATGTCTTGAAAGTGAAGCCCTGTTGTAGGTTCGTCTAGTATGTAAAAAGTTTGTCCGGTATCTTTTTTAGATAATTCTGAAGATAATTTTACTCTCTGTGCTTCGCCACCAGAAATAGTCGTAGAGCTTTGTCCTAAATGCAAATAACCTAAACCTACATCTTGCAATGTTTTTAGTTTTCTATAAATACTTGGCATCGCTTCAAAAAAATCAACGGCTGTGTCTACGGTCATTTCTAGCACATCGTTTATAGATTTTCCTTTGTAGCGCACTTCTAGCGTTTCTCTGTTGTACCTTTTTCCTTGACAATTAGGACATTCTACCAAAACATCTGGCATAAAGTTCATTTCTATGACTTTTTTTCCGCCACCTCTACATTCTTCACATCTTCCACCTTTTACATTAAAAGAAAAACGACCCGCTTTGTAACCTCTTATTTGTGCTTCTGGAATTAAAGCATATAATTTTCTAATGTCATCAAAAAGCTTGATGTAAGTTGCAGGATTAGATCTTGGTGTTCTCCCAATTGGAGACTGATCTATTTCGATAACCTTATCTATATGTTGTAGTCCTTTTATTTTATCATATTTCAATGGTTTTTTTCTTCCATTATAAATGTGAGCGTTTAAAATAGGATATAAAGTTTCATTTATTAAAGTAGATTTTCCAGAACCAGAAACTCCTGTTACACAAATAAATTTACCTAGTGGAAATTTTACACTTAAATTCTTTAAATTGTTTCCTGCTGCGCCAGTTATTTCTATGTTTTTCCCTATTCCTTTTCTTCTGGTTTTTGGGGTTTCTATTTGCCAAGTTTCATTCAAAAAATTTGAAGTAGGCATATCAAATTTCAAAAATTCTTCTGGAGTTCCTTTACCTACAATTTCTCCTCCTAGCATACCTGCGCCTGGGCCTATATCTATCAAATAGTCTGAAGCCAACATAATATCTTTATCATGTTCTACTACAATTACACTATTATCTGCTCTAGTTAAAGATTTTAAAGAATTTATTAAACGCTGATTGTCGCGCTGATGCAAACCAATACTTGGCTCGTCTAAAATATAGGTAACACCAGAAAGTTCTGCTCCTATTTGTGTTGCTAGTCTTATACGCTGAGCTTCGCCACCAGAAAGGCTTCTTGCTGGTCTGTTCAAACTCAAATAATCTAAACCTACATCTAAAATAAAGCCTAATCTAGCACGTATTTCTTTCAAAATGTCTTTGGCTATCAAGTTTTGTTTTTTGCTTAGATGTTTTTCTAAGTCATCAAACCAGCTTGCCAAATCATCTATGTTCATTGCTGCTAAAATACCAATATGGGTTTCGTTTATTTTAAAGAAAAGAGATTCTTTTTTTAAACGATAACCTTCACAAACAGGGCAAGTTTCTTTATCCATAAACTGCTCTGCCCATCTTTTTACACTATCTGCTCCAGAAACATTGTAAGACCTTTTTAGCATGGCTTCTAGTCCACCATTTTCTATAGTATACCATCTTTCAGAATCATCTGTATCTTCATTATAACTAGGTACATCGCTATCTTCGTTTCCATAAAGCAAAACATTTAACACGTTTTTTGGTAAAGATTGAATAGGTTCGCTTAGGCTAAATTTATATTTTTTGGCAAATCTTTTAAGTTCTGTATGTAATTGACCTTCTTTTCTAATTCCAATAGGAGCTAGGCCACCTCTTGCTATACTCAATTTTGGGTCGGGAATCATTGCTTCTTCCGAAACTTGCATAGTAAAGCCAAGTCCTTTGCAGTTTTTGCACATTCCGTAAGGCGAGTTAAATGAAAACGAATTTGGAGAAGGTTTATCATAACTTAAACCAGAATCGGCATCCATTAAATTTTTACTAAAAGGCAAAACATGTTTCTTGTCTACATCCAAAACGTACATCAAGCCATCACCAATTTTTAGTGCTTCTTCTATACTTTTGTTTAGTCTTTGCTTGGTCTCTTCTTTTACACGCATTCTATCTACTACGGCTTCAATATCATGTATTTTGTAGCGATCTAGTTGCATTTTAGGTTCTAAATCTATAATGTGCCCATCTACACGAACTTTTAAATATCCTTTTTTAATTAAAGATTCAAAAAGCTCTCTGTAATGTCCTTTTCTGTTTCTAACCAAAGGCGCTAGAACCACTATTTTTTTATCGTCAAAGTTGGTTTTTATTTTTTCTGCAATTTGATCTTCAGAAAACTGAACCATTTTTTGACCTGTTTTATAACTGTATGCATCTGAAGCACGTGCAAATAGCAATCTTAAAAAGTCATAAATTTCAGTAATTGTTCCAACGGTACTTCTTGGGTTTTTGCCAACAGTTTTTTGTTCTATAGAAATTACAGGACTCAAACCAGTAATTTTATCTACGTCTGGTCTTTCCAGTCCGCCCAAAAACTGGCGTGCATAGTTAGAAAGTGTTTCCAAATATCGTCTTTGACCTTCTGCATAAATGGTATCGAAAGCAAGTGAAGATTTTCCACTTCCACTTATTCCAGTAATTACTACAAGTTTTTTTCTTGGAATATTAATATCGATGTTTTTAAGATTGTGCACACGTGCGCCTTCTATCTCGATAAAATCTGGTTCTTGTACTATATTTTTGTTGTCTGTTTTCAAGACTGGCAAAGATAAGGTCATTTACGAATTTTGATTTACGATTTGCAATTTTTATTTGTAGAGTTTAGCTAAAGTATAATTATACTAATTTATAGTATCTTTAAATTTCAATTATGAGATTAATTTTATTTATTGCCATACTTAGTGTTGTTTTTATTCAATGTAATATTGCTAAAACAGATGAAAAGATAGAGTTTTTGGAATCTTTTTATGAATTGTATATTGATGAGATTTCTCAAAAGAATATGGATATTGAAAAATTAGATTCTTTAAAAATTCATTATTGTTCTCAAAAGTTTTTAGATAATATAAAAAACATTGATTACAACCCATTTATTGACGCTCAAGATTTCTATGAGCCAAACTTGAGAAGATTTAGAATAGAAGAAGGTAGTGATAGTTTGAGCTATGAGATGAAATACCCGATAACAGATGTTTTAGAAAAAGTTATATTTATAAGGCTTATTCAAATAAATGGTAGATATTTTATAAACGAAATTAGATAACTATATACAAGCATTTGCCATTCGCATTTTTTCAAAATCAATATTTAAATAAAATTTTTCGGTATTTGTTTTTGCCCAAGTTGTTAAAGCGACTTGTTTATTTGGAAACAGATCACGCTATGCTTAGTTTGTAACTAAGCATTTTCAATGAGAAAGTAGTTTCTAACTACCAAATTACATAAATTCTATTTCTAACAAACCATCTAATCCAGTATAATCTTTTGCGCTGCTATATAAATAGTCTTCTGCATTTTCAACTATTCCTGCTTCTATTGGGTTGTTATGTATATAATCTATTTTTTGATCTATAAATTTATTACTCAATAATTCTTTAGGATGATTATTTTGTTGCCAAAATTGATATGTTTGATTTCTACTATTTTTTTCTCCTGCAGATTTAAATATCCAAAGCATCCAATTTCTTCTGCTTTCTGTTTGGTTTTCATTAATGGCTTTTATAATGGCTTTACTTGTAAACTTTTTAAAATCTCTTAATGTTCCAGATAGGTCGCCAGTTGTAGATCTTACTATTAAATGAATATGATTACTCATTAAACACCAAGCAAATATTTCTAGGCCTTTTTCTTTTTGACAATGTGCTAAACTTTTAATTACAATTTTACTGTAATCTTGTCGTGTAAAAACATCAACCCATTCTACAACTGCAAAAGTTATAAAATGAGCAGCAAATTGGTTTCCAATCCTATATCCTGTCATTGTATAAATATAAGAATAATAATGACTGTCCGTAAAGTTACCTAAACATAAATCGAGTTATATTTTGCGAGTCTTGTCCTTCCCTTGAGGGAAGTAGAT
>CAKZQD010000076.1 GCA_937139485.1 uncultured Bacteroidota bacterium
GACTCGCAAAACATAAACCGATTAATTATTTATGCCTTTAAACGGATAGTCATTGAATCAATGAAATACTTGCCGAGAAAGGGAGTTTTAATAAGCAAAATATTGGTTTACAACTGTACTTATTGTACTACCAATTTATAGGTATTTTGCATAGCTAATAAGTCTTTTGCCAAAAAAGATATTTAGTTTTACAAAAAAAAATATACTTATGGATTTACAAACAATATTACTAAAATTAATTATTGGTGGTTCTTTTGGAATGATAGGCCAAGGACTTAGAATGATTATAGGGCTTAAAAAATTAAATCAAGTTGCTGCATCTAATAATATAAAATTTGGGGAAGTTTTTGAAAGCTCTCGTTTTTTAATCAGTTTATTTATTGGTTTTTCAGCTGGTGTTTTGGCTATGTTTTTTATGGATCAATTTGACGAACTTAGCTCTAATAATAATGAACAACTTGCTGCACTTATAGCTATTGGATATTCTGGGACAGATTTTTTAGAAGGCTTTATGAGTAAGCATTTACCAAGTAATAAACAGGTCGCAAAGCTAGAACCAAGTCCTGTAGTAATTAATAATAATTCATCAAACAATACTGATACCTCAGCCGTTGGTTAAAACTTTTTGTTATGACATTTAGAAAAAAATATCCAATTACAGCAAAATTTTTGACTGCTAATTCAAAAAGAAGAAGTGGTGCAAAAACAAATGAAATAAAATTTATAGTAGCACACGATACTGGAAATCCTAGTTCTACCGCAAAAAATAATGTTGATTATTATGAAAGAACTAGAAATGATCAGTATGCAGCTGCGCATTTTTTTGTTGATGATAAAGAGATTTTAGAGTGTATTCCAGCGGTTTCTGAAGATACAGAAAAAGCAGCTCACGTAAAACGAAGAAGGGTGGAAGATAATTTACTGTACGGTGATGATGCAAATGATGTTGCCATAGGAGTAGAATATTGTTTTGGAAATAATATTGATGCAGACGAAGCATACAGTAAGTATGTTTGGTTATTGGCATATTTGTGTTATTACTTCAAATTGAACCCAACGATTTCTATAGTAGGACATTTTATACTTGACTATCACGATAGAACAGATCCTATTTTTGGGCTTGCTCATAGCGGAAGAGATTATGGGAACTTGCTCAAAGATGTAGCACAAGAATACTATGAATGTATAAATAAAGGTACTTCTGACTATAATTTTGTTGAAGAAAAAGCCATTAAAACTGTTCGTACTAGATTAAATATTAGAAAACAAATGCCCTCTGTAAAAGCTAGTATTTCAAAAACTGTTAATGCTGGAACAGAGTTGGAAGTGCTAGGTTATGCAACTGACGGACAGTCAATTTCTGGAAACAGTAAATGGTATAAATTGTCTAATGGAGATTATTTTTGGAGTGGAGGGGTTTACTAAATATTATTTCTTTTTGTTCTGATGCCAAAAACTTATTCTCAAATATATTTTCATTACGTTTTTACTCCTAAGTATAGAAATGCTTGGATTTTGCCTGCTTTTGAAGAGAAACTGCATAAATATATTGCTGGTATTATTGACAATCTGGGGCAGACTTTAATACAAATAAATGGAATGTCAGATCATATTCATATTTTGGTTCGTTTGAAACCAAATATGTCATCTTCTGTTTTTATACAAAAAGTAAAGGCAAATTCTTCTAAATGGATAAATGAGCAACAATTTTTACCTGAAAAATTTAATTGGCAAACTGGCGGTGCAGTATTTTCTGTTGATTATAGAAAAGTGGATGTGGTAAAGCGTTATATATCCAACCAAAAAGTGCATCATTCTAAAAAGAAAAATGGCTTCAAAAAAGAGTTTGTAAAATTTCTAGACTCTTATGATGTGGACTATGAAATAGATGATATTGAGCAGTTCTTTATTTAAAAAACTCAACTAAAAACCCTAAAACATCAAGCTGATGCTTGACGCGAGAAGGTTTCGTCCTGCGGACTTTTATATGAGAAGTTTTACTTGCTTTTTTTGCTTTGTTTACCGAAAACAGAAAGCTTACGCTTTCCGAAAAGAGGTTTCGTCCTTTGGACTTTATAGGTAGAGATATTTCTTGCGCAAAACAGAAGCTATCGCTTTCCGAAAAAAAATGCGTCCTCAGGACAAAAAAGTCCGTAGGACGAAACCCTACCATTGTAGCGTAAGCTACATATTTCGGCGGTACTGCCCACCTACTTTAAACAAAGAACTCGTTATTTGACCAAGCGAACAAACCTTACTGGCTTCCATCATTTGCTCAAAAATATTTCCATTTTCGATGGCACATTTTTGCAAAAGTTCTATTTGCTCATCTGCTTTTGATCCAGACCTTGCGTGTAAATCTTTCAGCATATTGATTTGATATTGCTTTTCTTCTTCTGTAGAACGAATTACTTCTGCAGGAATAACCGTAGGCGAACCTTTAGAACTCAAGAAAGTATTCACCCCAATAATTGGAAATTCTCCTGTATGTTTTAGCGTTTCGTAATACAAACTTTCTTCCTGTATTTTTCCTCTTTGGTACATTGTTTCCATAGCACCCAGCACGCCACCTCTTTCGGTAATTCTATCAAATTCTGCCAAAACAGCTTCCTCAACCAAATCCGTCAATTCTTCTATAATAAACGCTCCTTGAATTGGATTTTCATTTTTCGACAGACCTAATTCTTTATTGATAATCAACTGAATAGCCATTGCTCTTCTTACCGATTCTTCTGTAGGCGTAGTGATGGCTTCATCATAAGCATTAGTATGTAAAGAGTTACAATTATCGTTCAGAGCATAAAGCGCTTGCAGTGTAGTTCTAATATCGTTAAAGTCAATTTCTTGTGCGTGTAGCGAACGACCAGAAGTTTGAATATGATACTTCAATTTTTGTGCTCTTTCAGACGCTCCGTACTTTTCTTTCATTGCTTTTGCCCAAATTTTACGAGCCACTCTTCCTATTACAGCATATTCTGGATCAATACCGTTTGAAAAGAAGAAACTTAAATTTGGACCAAATTTATTGATGTCCATTCCTCTACTCATATAATATTCTACGTAGGTAAATCCGTTGGCTAAAGTAAATGCCAATTGTGTTATTGGGTTTGCTCCAGCTTCTGCTATGTGGTAACCAGAGATAGAAACAGAATAGAAATTTCTAACCGCTTTTTCTATGAAATATTCTTGCACATCTCCCATTAAACGCAAAGCAAATTCTGTAGAGAAAATACAAGTGTTTTGTGCTTGATCTTCCTTTAAAATATCTGCTTGAACCGTTCCTCTTACTTGTGTTAAAGTCTTGGTTTTTATTTCAGCATACACATCTGCAGGCAATACTTTATCTCCTGTAATTCCGAGCAACATTAAACCTAAACCATCATTTCCTTCTGGTAAGTCGCCTTGATATTTTGGTTGTTTTTGTCCTAAATCTTTAAAATAAGCATCTATTTTAGCTTGAACTTCTTTTTCTAAGCCGTTTTCTTTAATGTATTTTTCACAATTTTGGTCGATTGCTGCATTCATAAAGAAACCTAGAAGCATTGGAGCAGGACCATTTATGGTCATAGAAACTGAAGTCGCTGGATTTGACAAATCAAAACCTGAATACAATTTCTTAGCATCATCTAAACAGCAAATACTTACTCCCGCATTTCCAATTTTTCCATAAATATCTGGTCGAATTGCTGGGTCGTTTCCGTAAAGCGTAACAGAATCAAAAGCCGTAGATAATCTTTTGGCTGGCGTTCCTTTACTTACATAGTGAAAACGCTTGTTGGTTCTTTCTGGACCTCCTTCACCGGCAAACATTCTTGATGGATCTTCTCCTTGTCTTTTAAATGGAAATAAACCAGATGCAAATGGATATTCCCCAGGTACATTTTCTTGTAAATTCCAACGTAAAATATCTGCCCAAGATTCATACCTTGGCATAGAAACTTTTGGTATTTGTAAGTGAGAAAGCGACTCAGAATGTGTTTTAATTTCAATTGTTTTAGTTCTTACTTGAAAAGAAAAAATCTCTTCTTGATACTTTGCTTTTTTCGCTTCCCAACCTTCTATTATCAACCAATTTTTTGGATCTAAATCTAGTTTTACTTGTTCAAAAAGTTCTTTTAAAGCAGTTAGACTCTGGCGAGCACTTGCAGTGCGTGACTCATCTTCTTCTAAAGTATCTATAGTTTTTTGAATTCCAAACAATTTTGAAGCCGTTTTGCATTGCTTATCTACCCAAACATCATACGCTCTATTGCTTTCAGCTATTTCAGATAAGTAACGGGTTCTTTTTGGTGGAATAATAAATATTTTTTCAGAAATTTCATTGCTTCCTTCAAAACTTGAACCTAATTTTGCTTCCGTTTTTTCTGCTATTTTATTCATCATAGCAGCGTACAAAGTATTCATTCCTGGGTCGTTAAACTGCGAAGCTATCGTTCCAAAAACTGGAATTTCACTATCGTCTGTATG
This sequence comes from uncultured Bacteroidota bacterium, assembly GCA_937139485.1. GTDB lineage: Bacteria > Bacteroidota > Bacteroidia > Chitinophagales > UBA8649 > CAKZQD01. The sequence continues at coordinate 4,468 of CAKZQD010000076.1, forward strand.
CCACAAACCGTGATTTCTTTTGTACTGTTTTTTTACATCTCTCAAGGCATCTAAAGCACCTCTTTTGTCAAACTTATTTAATGCAATCACATCTGCAAAATCCAACATATCTATTTTTTCTAGCTGTGTAGCTGCACCATATTCTGGCGTCATTACATAAAGCGCCACATCAGAAAATTCTGTTATTTCCGTATCCGACTGACCTATTCCAGAAGTTTCTAAAATAATTAAATCAAAACCAGCTACTTTCAGAACACTCAAAGCATCATCTACAAATGAAGATAAAGCTAAGTTAGCTTGACGCGTTGCCATAGAACGCATATAAACACGCTCATTGTTAATGGCATTCATTCGAATTCTATCGCCCAAAAGTGCACCGCCCGTTTTCCTTTTTGAAGGATCTACAGAAACTATTGCAATGTTTTTTTCTGGAAAATCTATCAAAAATCTTCTCACCAATTCATCTACCAAAGAAGATTTTCCAGCTCCACCAGTTCCCGTAATTCCTAAAACTGGGATTGCCCCCTGCGCCCCCAAAGGGGGAATAGCCCCCTGAACCCCCAAAGGGGGAATTGGAAATAGCTTGCGAAATTCATCTGGCCTATTTTCTGCTATTGAAATTAACCTGGCAATAGTGGTTACTTTTCGATTTTTAACATTTGTAAGTACGCTCCCTTCCTCTGGAAGGGCTGGGGTAGGCAAATCACTTTTCTGAATTAAATCGTTTATCATTCCTTGCAAGCCCATTGCTCTTCCATCGTCTGGCGAATAAATTTTGGTAATGCCATAAGCGTGTAACTCTTCAATTTCTTCAGGAAGAATCACTCCACCACCACCAGCAAAAATTTTGATGTGCGAAGCGTCATTTTCTTTCAACAAATCGTACATATATTTCAAATATTCAACGTGCCCACCTTGGTAAGACGTCATCGCTATAGCCTGCGCATCTTCCTGAATAGCAGTATTTACAACCTCTTGAACAGACCTATCGTGCCCTAGATGTATAACTTCTACGCCAGTAGCTTGAATAATTCTACGCATTATATTTATAGCCGCATCGTGCCCATCAAAAAGCGATGCTGCGGTTACAATTCTTATCTTATTTACGGGTTTGTATGGTTTTGCTTCAATCATTTTGGTATAATTTGATTGCGAATTTACGGAATTTGGGTTTATTCAAAGAATATATGAAAGTATGAAATTCGAATAATTCAAAACTTGATGCAACCTTTTTGAAAGAAGCTGCGTTTATATATTAAATCAGTTTTTGTAGTTATTAGGGTTAAAGAGGTCAGGATTTATTTTCTGGCCTTTTTTTATCTCTCTTTTGTTACTTTTATATCTTAATAACTAGATATGCCAGAACAAAAACAATACACCCAAGATCAAGCACACCGATTTTTTGCAGTAGAATTTAATAATACCATTTTTGGATTGGCTGAAAAAGAATCTTTAACAGAAGAAGAAAAAGAACGCATCATTCAACTTGGACACGCTGCTTTATTGCATTGGCAAAAGTTTTCTGGTAGTAAAATTGTAAACACTCAGAGAGGGTTTTATATGATAGCTAAAGCTTATGTAGTTGCTGGTGAAAAGGAAAATGCTTTGAAATATGCTAAAATGTGTTTCAAAACTACTTTTGAAAACGAAAGTGAAATGGCAGATTTTGATATTGGTTATGCTTATGAAATGATGGCTAGAACTGCTGCTATGAATTCCAATAGGACAGAATTTGAAAAGTATTACAAGCTAGCACTTGCTCAAAAAGAAAATATTTCTAAAGAAGGAGATTTGAAATATTATGTTTTAGACTTGGAAGGTGGAAATTGGTTTGGAATAATATAGTCAATTCTATATTATTCCAAACAATTTGTATTTTTTTTACATAGCCAATTCTGGCTCAGCTACATAATTTGTAACTAAAGATATTGTTTTTTGCATTTCTGCTTTTATCAAACTTAAATCGGGATTTAAACCAGAAAATAATACTAAATAAGATTTTTTATTTACTGGAGTAGTGATAATAAAACCATTATCGTTTTCTATAATTAATTGCTCAATTGCTAATGCTTCCATACTCTTCACAGATGTTTCACACAAATCAAACATAGTAGCTGTATGTGCTGAAATGTTTTCATCTTGTTTATTGTCATCTAAAGTTGAAAACATACTTAATCCATTATTAGAAAAAATAACTGCTTTTCTTGAGTTTGTATTTTCTACTAATTGGTGTAAAAATTCATTACTTAACTTAATATTCATCTTAGTTTAATTTTTTTCATCTGCAAATGTACTACAAAACTTTTACAATGCATGCATTGAAGTAAAGCCGACCTTTTAGACTGTTTGAAATGATAGTATATTTAGTACAATATTGGCAATCTTAATACTAAAAAATAATTTTCTTTATTCATTACTAAATAATATTTAATAAAATTTTAGTATTAGCAAATCTATTTCAAATTTATATATTCGTTTAGAAGCCATTGTTTTGTTAAAGTTTCATAGTCTGAAAGTTTGCCTACAACTCTGTAAGATGAATATTGTAAAGCTGGTGAATAGGCTGCTTTTTCTTTTATAACACAGCTTGGGTAAATTACAGTAGAGTGACAAAACCAAGATTCTTCATTCTTTACTTGATATAATCCTACATGATTATCAAGTCCTACAATATAAATTCCATTTCCTTTGGTTTTCATTTTTGTAATAAATTCTTCTAAAGAAATATTGCTATATCTATTAATTTGCTTTGAGTTTACCAAAGATTTTATTGCCTGCTCAGAAGCAGCTTGAGACATTTTAACTCTTGGTAAGCGAAAACCAGCATCACGTAAAAGCGTAAAAACAAAATACCCGCAAGCAATTTTACCTTTGCCTGGCTTTTGAGAAATTCCATTATAATCCCAAGCGGTGCCGTACCAATACGGAATTAAACTATCTGTGAGGTTTTGATATAAAAAATTTGAAGCATTTTCTAAAATTTTAGTTTTTTCAGATGTTGTTTTTGCTTTTAAATATGTTGTTTTAAATTGCTTTTTTTGCTTTATTATTTTATTTTTTTGTACGAAATAGTGAAGTGAATCATTTACCAAATAGCTTGGAACTTTATTGTAATAATTTGGTTCAATAGTTTCTTTTACCTTTTCTGGAACAATGGCTGTAATTTTTCTTTTTAAACCTGTGGGTAGTTTTTGAAAAGAAAAAACAATTATTATTCCTACCAGAATAAAAAATAGTAAAATAAGTTTTGCTCGCATTTATATAATACGAGTTTGGCTTACAAAATATTGCTTATCAATAAAATTATTCAATCACTTGCAATAAATATGTTAAATGTAAATATTGTTATTTATCAATAAGTGTTAAGCTTGTTTTTATCCTCTTTTTTTTATTGTTACTTCAAGTACAAATATATTTTCCAGCTTTAGAGGTTTTTTTTTAGCTTCGTAAACTTCTTTAAAAAAAAATCAATTATTTCTTATTACCAAACTATTGTTCAATTATCTTTGGAAATATTTAACATATTCCAGACCAAATATTAGAGCTATTTAAATGATTAAAAAGAAAGAACATCCAAGTTTTTACTCAATGTTTACCAAGTTTTCATTAATGGAAGATTATGGATTTACTTCTGGTGTCATCAGCCGTTTTTTTAGGAAAATACTTCCCGTTTCTCCAGAAAAAAACACGGTAGAGTATATACTAGTCAATGAAAAAAATGGAGTTTCTAAGGTTTTAGAATTAATAGATATAGAAAATCCTAAAGAATGCATAGTTGAAGAGTTAGATTTAAGTATAGTAGCACTTTGTTCTAAAATAGTAGCTTTTGGATTAGATAGCAATATTAGAGAAAAACTCATTTTAGTAAATGCCGATGCAGAAAGCATTAAAAAACTGGCAGTTCAGTTAAACTATCCAACAAATTTTACTAGAGAAAATATTTTACAACTAAAACATTCTTTAGAAAAAGTAGAAAAAACAATTATAGCTCTTAGAAAAAATAAAAACAAAATAGGCACCAGTTTTCACTTAACCATAGTGAGTAGAAAAAACTTGGAGTGTGTTCGTAGAGCAAAGCGACTGCTAGATTTGAAACTAAATATTCATTCCAAAGCACACTGGGAAAACCTTCTTTTAAACTACGTAAAATATGCAGCAAATAAGAATAGTATATCAAAATATTTGATAAGACACGGCGATTTGGTAATACTAGAAACCGTAGAGCATACCGCCAAAAAAGGTGAAAAATACATAGCAGAAAACAAAGAAGAGTGCAAAAAATTTTTTCAACGTTCGCTTTTAGGTGGTGCCATAATTTCATTTTTTGCCTTGTTTAAAATGATTTTAAATACCTACGAACTTAGCCAACTAGAAACAGCATTTTATTATAGCATCAACTATGCGCTTTGTTTTATATTAGTAAAATATTTTGGTGGTATAGTAGCTACAAAGCAGCCAGCTATGACGGCTTCTACTATAGCAAAAAACATTGATAAAAATAATGACCTAATACTCGATACCGATTTTAGTGTACTGCAACTAGATAGAAAAGTATTTAGCACTCAGTTTGTTTCATTGTTTGGAAACTTTTTAATGGCATTTCTTTTTTCCTGTTTTATTGCATTGCTTTTAAGATTTTTTCCTATAGAAATAATAAACCAAGCCATAACACCTCAATATTTAATGAAAAAAAGTATGCCGAGTTTTAGCTTAGTATTTTATGCAGCTATTGCAGGTTTTCATTTGGCATTTTCTGGTTTAATTTCTGGCTATTTCGACAATAAAGTTATCGCCTCAAATATTTCTTATAGAATACGAGAAAGTAAACTGTTTTTTAATAGCGACCGCCTAGCAAAATATGCTGACGAAAAACTAGGTAGCTTATTTGGCAACATAAGCATAGGTTTTTTACTAGGTTCTACTTTTTTATTGAGCAATTTTTTACCAGGTGCTTTCGATATTAGGCACATTGCTTTCAGTTCATCAAATTTAGGTTATTCTATTTTGAATTACCATTTTAACTACCAAACCATTCTCTGGGCTTTGCTAGGTATTTTTATTATTGGTATGACAAATTTTTTGGTCAGTTTTAGTATTACACTCGTTTTAACTTTGCGTTCTAGAGGTGCAGATTATAAAAGTATCGCTAAAGTTTTCTTGTCAACTTTTTTAGATTTTTTGAAAAATACTAGGGAATATTTTAAGGCGCCGGGTGGGGATAAATTGGAGGAGGGATAAAGTAGTTTTTGTTCTAAAATGACTATTTAAGAATATCAAAAATTACAAAGGTTTTTGTTTTGTACTTTTAAAAAATACAATCTCAATGATAAGCGTTTAATGTCCAAACAACTTTTAATGCCACTTGTTAAAAATTTTCATTACTTCTTCATTGTCAACTATTTGACCTTCTTTAGCTTGTAGCATACTTTGTTCTATATCTTGCAGTTCTTCTTTACTTTGCGCATCCCACCAATCTGTTTCAACATCTTTTCGTAGATTTAAAATGCTATCAATAATAGAAACATCTTCTAATGTAGAAAGCCATTGAATGAGTTCAATTTTTTTATTTTGAATACTTATACTCATTTAACAAAGATAGTAATTTTTGTGGAAAGTTGAAAATTCATTTTTAAAAATTACGTTTTAAAAACTCTTATTTACTCAAGCATAAGTAAAATAAAAAAGGAATTGAATGTAACCTAACTTAAGTCAATTAAATTATATAATCTTATCTTTGTACAATGCAAAAAAGCTTAGTGACATTTTTTGAGAACTACAAACTTTTTAAATTAGACTTAGATTTAAAAAATTCTGTCAATAGTTTAAAAAATATCCGTTTATTACTGAACTGTTATAAACCTATTAAAGAGAAACTAAGCAAAATTAATAATAGGGACAATTTTAATGTTTTCAATATTTATAAAAATGCTTGGAAAGATGAAACAAGAACTCACTCTCCTTTTTTAGCAAATATTTTTGATATTAATGGTTCTCATAACCAAGGTGGTTTATTTTATAACGAACTAATTAACTTATTAAATATTGAAAAATTAAATAGTTACAAAGCTGAAAATTTATCTTTTTATAAAATTGAAACAGAACTCAATATCCAAACAGGAAGAATTGACATTATTATAAATATGTATAATAATGAACATTCCTATACAATAGCAATTGAAAACAAGATATATGCTAATGATGAACCAAAACAATTAGAACGATACTATAATTATTTAGAAAAAAATTATGATAACTATTTATTGATTTATTTAACAATTGATCAACATAAACCGAGTATGCCTTTTTCTATCAATCAATCAATTTATTCAAGTTTATTAAAAAATAAAAAGCTAAAACTATTAAGTTACAGACAAATAAGTACATTACTTGAATATACGATCCCTCAAATCAATTCTGAGAATGTTAAAAATATAGTTACACAATATCAGGATATTATAAAAAAAGAATTATTATGAACAAACACGAAAACGAACTCTTTGAATACTTGATTAATCTTGAAAACTATAAAAATGCAAAGGAATTGACTATAGAACTACAAAAAGTTGATGAAAAGTTGATTGAACTTTTTTGGGAAAAAGTTGAAATTCAAGCGAATAAAGAATTCAAAAAAATAAACCTAACTGTTGAGTTAGAATATAATAATGTTGATAGCTTCAATTTTAGATTTTTTAAAAACATTGGAATAAATTAGTATGTATTGGGTTTGACGATTCTTTAGATTTAGGAATTATGCTGAGAAAAGAATTGTACAAAAAAAGTGATATAGAAGTTCTTGAAAGTAAGTATTCTTATTTAAAGATTAG
>CAKZQD010000077.1 GCA_937139485.1 uncultured Bacteroidota bacterium
CCTTTAAGGTCTGAAAGTTTCATATCTTTTCCAGCTACATTTTTCATTACAATTTCTTGTGCTTCTTTACTTTCTGTAACTTGACTAGCTTTGGCAGCAGCAGCTTCTTGCTGTTTTATTTGCGCTTCCATTTTTGCAATAGATTCCTTTAAGTTAGCAACATAAGCAGAATTTGGCAATTCTGTTTCAAGATCAGAAATTGTAGCCTTTAAAAATTCTCCTTCTGTTTGTGGGTTTAAAGCAGATATTAAATAAATTACAGAAAATGAATTATTTTCTTTTAATTCATTAATCTTTGCTTTAAATTTTTCTGACATGGCAACTTCTAAACCAGCTAATTCTTCTTGTGCAGCTGCTCTTGCATTAAGTTCTGTTGCAGGGTTCATCGTAGTTTGTTGCAATTCCATTGCTTTTGCTTGAACTTCTTCTTGCTGAGTCATAAAAAAGTCAATAGATTTTTGCAATGCTTCTCCTTCTGGATAGTTTGTAATTGAAACATCTCTCAATTTTGGATCTGTGTAATCTGCTTTGAAACCAAATGCTTTATCTTCTACCAATAAAATCCAAAATTTATCACTTTGTTCATTTCTAATTCTATGAAAACCTTTTTCAATAACTTTTCCTTTCATTACAAATTTACCATTCTCATCTACACTTGCTGTATCTATTACTGTAGCAGCAGTTGGCGATAAAAATTCTAGATAAACATTTTCATTTGTCATTCCTTCAATGTGTCCATCTATTTTGTAGCCATCAAATTTTTCTGCGCAAGAGCTAAACAATAGCACAAGTACAATTAATGGTGCAAATCTTTTTAAAATCATAATAAGTTGAATTAGTTTTTTGTTTATTAAACATCAAATATACATTACTAGTATATGTTTGTTAAAATTTTAAGGTTTTTTAGCTATCTAATTTATCTTGAATTAATTTAGATGCTACTTTTGGATTGGCTTTTCCTTTTGAGGCTTTCATTACTTGCCCCATAAACATACCTAACAAGTTTTTATTTCCATTTTTATATGCTTCTACTTTTTCGGCATTTTTTGCTAATACTTCATCAATAATTCCTTCTATAAAACCTTCATCAGAATCTTGAATTAAATTCAACTTTTGTGCCATTTCGCTGACATCTGCTTCGGGTTGTTTTACCAAGGCATCAAACAATTTAGATGAGGCTACATTAAAACTCATTTTATTATCTTCTACCATTTTAAGCATTTCGGCTATAGATTTTGCTTTCAAAGGAAATTCAGTAATTTCTACTGCGTGCTCATTCAAATAAGACTTCACAGGTCCTATCATAAAATTTGTAGCGGCTTTATAATTTGTGGTAAAAGTTATCAATTCGTTAAAATAAGCAGCAAAATCTCTATCTTCTGAAAGTATTCCTGCATCGTATTCCGAAAGTTTCAAATCGTTTACATATTCATTAAACAATTCAGAAGATAATTTTGGCATTTCTGCTTTAATTTTTTCAATTTCTTCATTGCTTACATATACTATAGGTAAATCTGGTTCGGGAAAATATCTGTAATCGTTTGCATTTTCTTTTGAACGCATCATTGCTGTACTTCCATCTGCTGCATTAAATGTTCTGGTTTGCTGGTCTATTGTTCCACCTGCTTCTATTACATCTATTTGGCGTTTAAATTCAAACTCTATTGCTTTCATTACGTTTCGCATCGAGTTCATATTTTTTACTTCACATCTATCGCCAAAGTTTTCAAACTTATCTTCTTTTTCTTTTAAAAAAACAGATATATTGGCATCACATCGCAAACTGCCTTCTTCCATATTTCCATCACAAATATCTAAGTAACGAACCAATTTTCTAACTTCTATTAAATATTGATATGCTTCTTCTGCGCTTCGTAAATCTGGTTTTGAAACAATTTCTATAAGTGGTACGCCAGCTCTATTCAAATCTATTAATGTATTAAATGGATCTAAATCGTGTGTACTTTTTCCTGCATCTTCTTCCATGTGAATACGCTCTATTCCTATATTTTTTTCTTTGCCATCTACAGAAATTTTTAGTTGCCCTTCTCCACAAATTGGTGTTTTATCTTGTGTTATTTGGTATCCTTTTGGCAAATCTGCATAAAAATAGTTTTTTCGAGCAAAACCATTTTCATTTCTAATAGAACAGTTCATTGCTACACCCATTTTTATAGCTGAAACTATGGCTTCTTCATTTACTACTGGCAATGTGCCTGGGTGCCCAAGCGTTAGTGGACTTACATTAGTATTTGGCGACACACCAAAAGCGGTGCTATCTGCACAATACATTTTACTTTTTGTAGAAAGTTGTGCGTGAACTTCCAAACCAATTACTACTTGATATTTATCGTATACACTCATAGGGCAAATTTACGGTTTTTTGATTTACGAATTACGACTTTTTGTGCTTAAAACTTTTTGAAAAATATTTTAAAGCTATCACAGACTTTAGCTAATATCTATAATTGCTTATTTTTCATTGAAATCTGATTTTCCACCAGTTTTTTCCAACAATCTTGTATTTTTTATGATCATATTTTGATTTATTGCTTTACACATATCGTAAATTGTAAGTGCTGCGATGCTCGCCCCTGTTAAGGCTTCCATTTCTACACCTGTTTTTCCTTCTAAACTTACGGCGCAAATAATTTCAATACATTCTTCGTTTAGCACATTAACTTCAAACTTTATACCCTGAATTGCCAATGGATGACAAAGTGGAATTAAATTTGCCGTTTGTTTTACCGCCATTGTTCCTGCAATGATTGCTGTTTGAAAAACCGCACCTTTTTTTGTTGAAATATCTTTGTCTTTTACTAAACTTAATATTTCTTTTCCTAAAAACATTTCTGTTTTTGCTATTGCTTTTCTTTTAGTAATATTTTTATTACTTACATCTACCATTCCTGGTTCGCCATTTTTATTTATATGCGTTAAGTTTTTCATTTTCTAAATAAAATTATTGGAAACTCTTCTCCTTTTTTAAAATTTGTTCTTTCTGCTGGTAATTCTAAAAAACCATCTGCATTAGCTAAATTTGCTAAATCTCCAGAACCTTTTCCTTTTTGTGGAATTGCATATCTCTGACCATTTTTTTCTTCTATAGAAACGCTCAAAAAATAATATAGCTTTGGCTTAAAATCAAAATCTTTTGCTAAAATTGCCGTCTTGGTTTTATTATCTATTCCTAGAGATTTATTTACCCAAGGCAAAAAATATTTTAAACAGCCTACATAAGTAGAAACAGGATTTCCTGGAAAAGCAAAAACTGTTTTCTTTTCTTTTTTACCAAACCAAAATGGTTTTCCGGGTCTTTGTTTTACTTTATGAAAAAGTTTTTTTACACCAAGTTCTTGAAGTATTTCTGGCAAAAAATCAAATTTTCCTTTAGAAACTGCTCCGCTAAAAAGCAAAACATCATAGTTTTTTAAATGAGAAGCTATTTTTTCTTTCAAAACTATTTTATTATCAGCTATATGATCTGTAGAAGATTCAAAACCATTTTCTTGTAAAATAGCTTGCAAAGCAAATACATTAGATCGTCTTATTTGATAGTTTTTTGGTGTTTCAGAAACTGCTACCAATTCATCACCAGTAGAAATAATAATTATTTTTGGCTGGTCTTTAACTACTAAATTTTGAGTGCCTACTGTTGCCAAAATTCCAATTTCTGCACTTGATATTCTTGTTCCTTTTTTTATCAATTCACTCCCAGCCTTTTTATCAAAACCTTTTGCTTGTATGTTTTTAAAATATGACAATTGCTGCTTATCAAAAGCCTCAAAATTTAAAGTTGCCGTTCCATTTTTTATAGAAATCCATTCATATTGAATAACTATATCGGTATTTTTGGGCAAAATAGAACCCGTCATTACTTCTATACAATTTTGCTCGTTTTCTAGCAACATAGCTGGCGATCCTGCTGCTTGTATTCCTTGAATTTTAAAAGTTTTTACGCCTTTTTGAATAGATTCTAGTTTTAAAGCTATTCCGTCCATTCTTACATTATCGTAAGCAGGAAAATCTCTATCTGCAACTATATTTTGTGCTAAAATTTTATGCAATGAATCAAATGAGCCTTCAATGTATTCGCCAAAATCTTCAACTTGAGACTGAATAATTTCAACTGCTTCTTTTACAGATATTATATTTTCTTGTTTATTCATTTCAAAGATATATTAACCACCAATTGTACTCATACTTTCAGAAACTTCTATAGTTTTTTTTCTTTGTTTTTCTGCTTCAAATCCGTTTTTTGGTTTATTATCTATCAATTTATAAAAAAGTAATTTCAAGTCTTCTTTGCTTGCATTTTGCCTTAAAAATGGTCTTAAATTTAATATTCCATCATCAAAAAGGCATAATTTAAATTGTCCTTTGGCTGTAATTCTTATTCTATTGCAGCCTCCACAAATTGTTCTGGTATAGGCTGGTATAATTCCAAAAATTCCTTTATAATTTTCTATTTTATAATTGTTTGAAGTTGAACTTTTTTCAGATTTTAAAGCTATAATAGATGTATAATTATTTTTAATTTCTGAATAAATTTTTGTTTTATCCCAAACTTCGGCTTCTTTTCTTTTACCTACACCATTAAAAGGCATTTCTTCTATAAAACGAACTGCAATGTTTTTTTCTTTTGTAAGCTCAATGAAGTCTTTAATTTCGTTTGTATTTACATTTGGAATCATTACTACATTTAGTTTGGTTTTAAAACCTTTTTCTAGTAATAAATTCAAAGTTTCAAAAACAGTTTCAAATGAATCTCTTCTTGTTATTTGAGAAAATTTTTCTTTATTTAAACTATCAATACTTAGGTTGATTGCATTGATTTTTTTCAAACTTTTTAGTTTATCTAAATGCTTTGCTATAAGCGTTCCGTTTGTTGTAATATTTATTTCTTCAAGACCATTTATTGCATTCAATTTTACTAAAAATTGTACAAAATCTTTACGTACAAATGGTTCGCCACCTGTTAGTCTAAGTTTGGTAACGCCAAGTTCTACAAAACATTCGACTAAAAAAAGCATTTCTTCATAAGTTAAAATATCTTTTCTTTTTTCATAAACTATGCCTTCTGCTGGCATACAGTATGTGCAGCGCAAATTGCATCTATCTGTTACAGCCAAACGCAAATATGTTATTTGTCTTCCAAACTTATCTACTAGCATTTTGTTTTGGGTTTTCAAAAAAATCTGATTGATTTTTTTGGCTTTCTTCACACGAAATAGATGTGCATTTAAAATCTTTTTCTATTAAAATATTACAGTCTTGAAATTTATTTTCTAAAGAAACCAAACTAGAATTTATCCATTTTTCTGCAAGCAATTCTGGTATAAATACTTTAAGTTCTTGACTAGATAACTGACTTGTAATTTCACTTTTTTTACTCATTTCAATTGAATAAACAAAAATAGAATTACCAAGATTTAAGGCATCGTTTACTGTTTTATTTTTTTCAAATAATTCAATTTCCGACTTCCTTAAACGCATTCGAATACTATTTCCTTCAATTCTTAACTTCATGATTTCAAAAATAAAAGTTCTATTTTGTTTCTACTTAGCATAATCTTTTTTTCTTGTTCCATTTTTTTTAATAAACGAGAAATAGCTTCACGTGATGCATTTAAATCTGTAGCAATTTTTTGATGTGTTGCTTGTATAAAATTAGAATCTGTTTTTTCACTTAGTGTTTTAAGGTATTCTATTAATCGTTCATCTAATTTTTTAAATGCTAGACTATCTATAGTATTTAGGAGTTCATCAAATCTATTTTGATAAGACATGAAAATAAAATTTCGCCAAGATGTGAATTTCCCTATCCACTCTTGAACATTTTGAATTGGAATAGTCATTATTTCTACATTATCTTCAGCAACTGCCAAAATACCACTATTTTTAGACTGCAAACAGCATGTAAGCGACATACTACAAGTTTCACCTGGACCAATGAAGTACATTATTACTTCTTCGCCTTCTTCATTTTCTCTCGAAACTTTTATGGTTCCTTTTAGAATTATTGGTACAAATTTTATGTATTCGCCTTTGTCTATAATAGTATCTCCAGATGAAACTGATCTAAATTGAGCAACTTTTTGAATTGCTTCTTTAAGTTCAGGTTCTGAAAATTGATTTATAAATTTATCTTGTAAAATATTGTTTTTCATAAAATATTTTTACAAAATTATACTATAAAATCTTTTAAATCTCCCATTTTATCGGCTCTAATTCCTTTTGGAGTTTCTTTTACTGTACAAGCCTCTATTTTGCTGTCGTGTTCAAAAAAGAGTATAAAGTTTTCTTTAACGGCTTGTGTTAAAAACACTTCTTTTTCTCTTATTACTGTTAAAGGGTGTAAATCGTAACCCATAACCCAAGCCAAAGGAATATGCGATGGCGAAGCGATTAAATCTGCCATATAAACTATGGTTTTGTTTTTATACTGAATTATTGGAATTATCATTCCTTCTGTGTGTCCGTGTGCCAAACTAAAAGTCAATTCTGGAATTATAGAAGTATATTCATCTATAAATTTCAATTTTCCTGACTGCTCAATAGGAAGAATATTTTCTTTCAAAAAAGATGCTTTTTCTCTTGGGTTTGGGTTTATTGCTGCTTGCCAATGTTCTTTTTCGCTCCAATGTGTTGCATTTGGGAAAGTTAATTTCAAATCTCCATTTTCTGCTCTATAAACTGCACCGCCACAATGGTCAAAATGCAAGTGTGTAAGCACTACATCTGTAATATCTTCTGGTTTAAAACCTGCTTTTGCTAATGAAGGAATTAATCTTTCATCTCCGTGCAATTCAAAATGACTAAAAAACTTTTCGTCTTGCTTATCTCCTACTCCTGTATCTATCAAAATTAGTTTATCATCTTTTTCTATTAAAAGACAACGCATTGCCCAAGTTACTCTATTGTTTTCATCAGGAATTTGATGTTTACTCCACAAGGTTTTTGGAACTACGCCAAACATTGCGCCACCATCTAGTTTAAAAAGTCCTGAATCTATTACGTGTAATTTCATTTTTAATATTATTTATTTATTCTTAAACTTTAAAAGTTTCGTCATTCCTGTGTAGGCAGGAATCTCAAACTTGTTTGTTTTAACAAAAGCGTCCGAAATATTTTTTTTAAATTTATTTTATTAAACCCTTTATTATTTTCTTTGCTATTCTTGACTTGCTGAGATTCTTTTCTACAAGGGAATGACGTAAAATGAGTTTAGTTAAAACTTTTTTAATTTTTTATAATCTTCTTTTGTCCTATAGCTTCTCCTTTTTCATTATAAATTACTAAGAAATAAATTCCTTTTTCCATTCTACTCATATCTAATTTTTGAGCATTTGTTTTTGAAACAATTTCTCTTCCAGCTATATCTATTATAGAAGAAACAAATTTTTCATTATTTAATGAGTTTATTTCTATAAAATTACTTGCTGGGTTTGGAGAAATATTCCAGCTTGAAGCATCTATAGTTTTTATTCCAGTA
>CAKZQD010000078.1 GCA_937139485.1 uncultured Bacteroidota bacterium
TTCTTCACCTGCGGCAATGGCGCACACATATTTATCAGGGTTTTCGATTAATGGCGCACTAGCCACTCTTTTATTAACAGCGCAGTCAAGTAACTTACCATTTTTGTCAAAAACCCAGCCTATTAATTCTCCTACAGCGCCTTTTTCTTGTAGTTCATCTAATTCTGGCTTTGTGATAAACCCGTCGATATGAAGTGGAGAATTAAGACCTAAATTTCCAACACCCACAAATGTAGCATCTGCTCGAGCAGCTAATTTTAAATTACTAGCAATATAAGGTTGTGCGTGTAATTGATCTTTTTCTTTTTTACTGCTTGGTAATACTGGCAATGGCATCGGATAATGTTTGGCGTTAACATGTTCTGCCATTCGCATTACAACATCGTATGAAGAAGCTGAGCCATCTGAAGCCATATTACCTAGCATTGCAACAATTTGATGTTGTTCACAATTCAATGAAGCAAGTTCATCTACACATGACTTTAAAACTCTGCCAGTTCCAACCGCTACTACTTTTGGCTCTTTTGATCTTAAATGTTGTTCTATTACACTAGCACCCGCTTGTGCAAGCCCAATAGTTGATGAAGGATCTTCATCATCACTTGGTACTACTCTACAAAATTCTAAACCAAAACGCTTTTTTATCTTTTCTTTAAGATCCATACATTTCGCAATAGGGTGTTCTAATCTTACTTTAATCAGCCCCGCACTAACCGCTAGCGCGACCAACCGTTGAGCAGATTGACGAGAAATATTGAGTTTATTAGCGATTTCTTCCTGAGTTTTACCTGCAACATAATACATCCACCCTGCTCTGGCAGCATCGTCTAACTTTCTTACTTCCGTATTAGATCGTTTTACCACGTTTTACCTCTCAATTTTTAATGAAGAACAAAGTGATGGAAACAATTCTAGTAACTGTTTCCAGTGTTTAATAGTTGTCACATCATGAAGAAAATTTGTTGTATTTTTCATGTGACTTCCTCCAATGTATCTAATAACGTTCATATCTGCAGCAAGTGCAGCACTGATGCCCGCATTAGAGTCTTCTATCACTAAACAGTTTTCTGGAGAAACCCCCATTTGTTTAGCCGAATATAAAAATAAATCGGGTGCTGGCTTGCCATTTTTTACTTGAGATGAAGTAAAAACATTTCCAGCAAAAAAATCTTCAAGTTCAGTATAATGAAGAGAATTTTTCACCTTTTCAGGGCTACCACTGGTGGCAACGCAGGTTTTCACATTTAGTTGTGGTAGTAACCACGGTAATTGCAATGTTGGCTTTAATTGTGAGGCAAAGGCTTTAATTAATTCACATCGAAAATTTTCTCTAAACTCACTAGTTAATACGACTGAAAAATCTGCTAAAACTTTAGCGGTTACATGTTCAAAATTATAACCTAAAAAATTTTTATGAAAATAATCTTCAGACACCTTAACCCCGAGTTTTTCAAGCAATGCCAGTAGTACACTTTTACTAATTGTTTCACTGTCTACTAACACACCATCACAATCAAAAATAATTAATTCAATTGGTTTTTGCTCAAACTTAATCTCGGGATTTGTCATTGTTATTTCCTATTCGTTTTTTGTTTGCAAATATCTCTCTAGTGTTGGAATAGTACCTATATCCCATAGCATTGCCAACCAAGTAGTGAAATTAGTAGAAAATGACTTGTCATTAGAAAGTTTTCCAAAAATATCAGTCATTTGTAAAAACTCTAAAGGATTATCTTTAGCTAACGTTGCCTGTTTAATTAATCGAGTTGCTTGCGCATCATCAAGATTAATTTCACTGTTTTCATTACCACCTTCAAAACAAAGTCGACACCACAAAGCGACTACTAATGCCAAACCTTTACAATCTCTATTTTCTTCTAAATTTGCTGTAATTATCGGTAAAATAAATTTTGGTAATCGGTTTGATGCGTCTTGGCAAAGTCTCGGTACCGTATCACGCACTTCAGGGTTAGAAAAACGTGATTCAATGATTGAAAAATAGTCTTCAAAATTGACACCTGGAACTGTCGGTAATGTCGGAATAACTTCTTCGGTAACCAACTTTTTTAAATATTGATTGATTAGCGGATTAGCCATTACATCATGTACATAAGGAATACCTAAAAGCGCAGCAGGATAAGCGATAGCAGCATGCCCGCCGTTTAAAATTCGTAATTTCATTAATTCATAGGGAGCGACATCTTTTACAAATTCTACGCCTACTTGCTCTAGTGGAGGACGACCATTAACAAAATCATCTTCCAATACCCATTGTCTAAAAGGTTCACAAAAAACAGGTGCTTGGTCTTCTACACCAAATAGAGTTGTTAATCGTTCACGTTCTTGATCAGACGTTGCAGGGGTAATACAGTCAACCATAGAATTTGGGAACGTGACATTTTTCTGAATCCAATCAGCTAAATCAGGATCGATAGCATTTGCCATAGTCTGTATAACGCGTTTAGTAACATTACCATTATGCGGAATATTATCACAAGACATGACCGTAAATGGTGGTGTCTTTTTAGCACGACGCAATTTAAGTGCTGATATAATCAAGCCAAAAACTGTTGAAGGTTTTTCAATATTATTAATATCGGCCTGAATTTCTGGATGAGCAAGATTAAAACTTCCTGTTTTGTTATCTATGTAATAGCC
This sequence comes from uncultured Bacteroidota bacterium, assembly GCA_937139485.1. Taxonomy (GTDB): domain Bacteria; phylum Bacteroidota; class Bacteroidia; order Chitinophagales; family UBA8649; genus CAKZQD01. Next base: position 2,659 of record CAKZQD010000078.1, read on the forward strand.
GCCTTCGGTTATAGTTAGCGATACAATACGAATTTCACTTTTGCTTAAGGCGTCAATGAGCGTATCAGCATCACTTTCAATGAAATCGATCATTGATGCGCTAACTTGAGCGGTAAGGTTATTGGCGTCTAACTCAACAACTGTTGTAAGCCAGTCTTGTTGCTCTAATTTATTTCTCATGACTTCATCATAAGATTTAATACCTGCACCAAGTATTGCCCAATCATCTATTTCTACATGACCTGCCAAATTGGTATTGTTTGCTAATATACAATAGTCGCCAATTATACAATCGTGCGCTATATGTACATAAGCCATTAGCATAGTATTGCTACCAATTTTAGTAACGCCACCACCAAATTCCGTTCCTTTATTTACTGTTACATATTCTCTAATGGTAACATTATCGCCTATAATTACTTGTGTTTTTTCTCCTTTATATTTTAAATCTTGCGGTGCAGCAGAAATTACTGCTCCAGGAAAAATTTTACAGTTTTTACCAATAGTTGCGCCTTCCATAATAGTTACGTGAGGTCCTATCCAAGTACCTTCATCAATGGTTACGTTTTTGTGTATTGTTACAAAAGGTTCTATTACAACATTATTAGCAACTTCTGCCTGAGGATGAACGTATGATAATGGTTGATGCATATTTTTTTTGTTTATAGTTTTTTTAAGTACTAAATACTGCTACTGTTTACTGAATACTGTTTACTGAATACTGCAACTGATGACTGCAACTGATGACTGATGACTGCCAACTAATCTACTCTTTTCTGAATTCTTGCCATCAATTCTGCTTCTGTAACCATTTTATCTCCTACAAAAGCTGTTCCTCTCATTTCTGCAATACCTCTTCTAATAGGACTCATCAACTCCAATTTAAAAATCAAAGTATCACCTGGTCTAACTATTCCTTTAAATTTTACATTATTTATTTTTAAGAAATAAGTGTCATAATCTTCTGGTTTATCAATAGTCTGCATAGCCATTATTCCACCAGTTTGTGCCATAGCTTCTATTTGTAGCACACCCGGCATAACAGGATTTCCAGGAAAATGACCTGCAAAAAATGGCTCATTAAATGTTACACTTTTTACACCAACTACTTCCGTTTCTGTCATAGAAATTATTTTATCTACCAATAAAAATGGAGTTCTGTGCGGCAATAATTTATGAATATCCATAATATTGAATAAAGGCTCAACATTTGGATCATACTTTGGTGGCGGAGGATTTCTTTTTTCCTTTTTTATTAAAGCCTTAATCATTTTTGCAAATTCTACATTTGTTTTATGACCCGGTTTCGATGCTATAATATTAGCTTTTATTGGTGCACCAATTAATGCCAAATCTCCAAAAACATCTAGTAATTTATGTCTTGCAGGTTCATTTGGATACCTTAATGATACATTGTTTAATATTCCTGTTTTTTCTACCGCTATATTTGGTTTTTTAAATATTTCTTGAAGATTTTCAATTTCTGCTTCGTTTACTTCTCTATCTACTACTACTATAGCATTGTTTAAATCGCCACCTTTTATAAGATTTTGAGCTACTAAATATTCTAGTTCGTGTAAAAAACAAAATGTTCTAGCGTGCGAAAACTCATCTTCAAACTCAGCAATAGAATTCATAGAAGAATGCTGCTGTGCTAAAACAGGTGATTGATAATCTATTAAAGCAGTTATTTTATAATCTGAAGATGGCATAGCAAGCATTTCTACATCTTTTTCTTCATCATAATATTTAATAGTTTCTTTTAATTCATAAATATATCGCTCTTCTTCTTGCTCTTCAAGTCCTGCTTCTTTTAGTTTTTTCAAAAACTCTGTTGAGCTTCCATCCATAATTGGAATTTCAATTCCATCTACTTCTATCAAAATATTATCTATCTGCAAACCAACAACTGCCGCCAATAAATGTTCTACAGTTGATATTGCAGCTCCATTTTTTTCTAGTGTTGTACCTCTTTCTATAGTAGTTACCAAATCACAGTCGGCAGGAATAATTGTTTTCTCTTCTAAATCTACTCGTTGAAATTTTATACCATGGTTTGCTGCAGCAGGGCAAAAAGTTACCGTTACAGTTTCGCCAGTATGTAAACCAACTCCAGTAAGACTTACTTTATTTTTTATTGTTTGTTGAAATAAATTCATTTACTTATTTGTTTTATTTTCCAATTTTTGGATTCTATTCAATATTTCTGGCAATTTTCTAATCATTGCCTGGTTTTTATAATGTTGTCTAAATGGTTCTGCTGGCGAACCACTCATTGCTTTTCCTTTTTCTTCTATAGATTTTGAAACGCCACTTTGTGCATTTATTTTTACTCCATCTGCTATAGTAATATGGCCTACAAAACCTACTTGTCCGCCAACCATTACATATTTACCAAGTTTTGTACTTCCAGAAACGCCACTTTGAGAAGCAATTACAGAATTTTCTCCTACTTCTACATTGTGTGCTATCTGTACAAGATTATCAATTTTTGCGCCATCTTTTATTACCGTAGATCCCAAGGTTGCTCGGTCTAAAACGGTATTTGCTCCTATTTCTACATTTTTACCAATTTCTACATTACCAGTTTGTGGTACTTTTTTAAAACTACCATCTGCTTGTGGTGCAAAACCAAAGCCATCACTTCCTATTACTGCTCCAGAATGAATAATGGAATTATCGCCAATTTTACAATCATTATAAATTTTTACACCAGCAAAAACAGTAACATTATCACCAATAACACAATTATCTCCAATATAGCTATTTGGATAAATTTTTACATTCTCTCCTATTTTTACAAAATTACCTACATAAGCAAATGCTCCTAAATAGAGTGCTTCTCCATGTTCGGTACTTTGACCTATAAAGCTAGGCTGTTCTATTCCAACCTTTTGATTGATAACTGCTGCAAATTTTTCTAGCAAAACAGTAAAGCTTGTATAAGCATCTTTTACTTTTAAGAAAGTGGTACCATTATTATTTACACATTCAAAATCAGAATTTACGACCAAAATTCCTGCATGGGAATTTTCGGCATATTGTTCATATTTGGGGTTTGCTATAAAACTAATTGAGTTTTTATCTGCTTCTTCAATTTTTGCTAATTTATTAACAACCACTTCAGGATTTCCAATAATTTCAGCTTGTAAAACATGAGCTAATTCTTGTGCGCTTATTTGCATAGCTGCAAAAGTAAGAAAAAAATGTGTTTCAAAGGCTTGTAATTTGTATGGAAATTATGATTAACTTAACTTATCTAAAAACCCAATATTCCTTTTCAAACCTGCATACTTGGTTCGTCTTACTGGTGTACCATTAAATAAATTGTTAAATACGTCTTCGGTAATTTCTTGCCAGTCTGTTTTTGTCATTGAAAGCGTTTCTTTTTTTGGCAAAAAATCTTGCTCTTTGTGCTGTTTTGCTCGTGCATTTATGGGGCATACATCTTGGCAAATATCACAACCAAACATCCAATCTTCAAATTTGCCATTAAATTCATTTGGAATTTGATCTTTTAATTCTATTGTTAAATAAGAAATACATTTGCTACCGTCTACTTGATAAGGTGTAATAGCATTTGTAGGGCAAGCATCTATACATTTTGTACAGTTTCCACAATAATCTTTTACGGCATTATCAGTTTCTAATTCTAAATCTATAATTAGTTCAGCTAAAAAATGAAAAGAACCTTTTCCTTTGGTAAGCATTAATGTATTTTTTCCTTGCCAAGCAATTCCCGATTTTTTTGCCCAAGCGCGCTCCATTACAGGTGCAGAGTCTACAAATGCTCGCCCAGAAACTTCACCTATTTCTGTTTGAATAAATGCTAATAGTTTAATTAATTTTTTCTTTATAACTTTATGATAATCTCTACCATAGGCGTATTTGGAAATTTAATAACTGTCATATATTTGCCTTTTTCAGAAATAATTAATATTTGACAATCTTTTTTAAACTATTTTTTTTCTTACCTCTAAAAAAATGATAATTTATGCTACAATATCTAGTAATTGGATTAATCAAATTTTTCCCTTTACCTTTTAATTTATAAAAACTATGGTTATAAATGACTCCTAATTGAATTGAGAAATTCTTCATTATTTTAAAACTTAAACCTGCCTGACCCATTGCTACTGGAATCCAATGCTCATGAATTTCACTATCTATGGGGTCATTATAAAATATGAAATTTGGATTTTCTAGATAAGTTTTATAGTTAAAATAGGTCATTCCTCCATTAAGTCCTACAAAAAATGACAAATTTTTCTTTGTCCTAATGAAGTATTTAGTAGCAAAATTAAATGAAAAATCATGAACTCGATTAGATTTTGGTTGTATAAAATACCGTGCATAGTAAACATTTGTCCCAATACTCCAATTTTTAACAGGAAAATAACTATAACCTATTTGTGCTCCAAAAGCCCAAATAGTTTCGGCTGATATATTACTAAATAAAAATGATGGAGCAAAAGATAAGGTATGAACATTTTGTCCATACCTTAAATTAATATTTCTATTTTCCTTTTTACTCTCTTGAGAAAAGCTCATTTGTAAAATTAGAGCGAATAGTAATATTGAAATAAATCTCATTAGAAACATTACATTCCAGATTCAGCATCGTTATCAAAACCCATTAAATCCAAAGTGAAAATTCCACTTGTTAGTAAAAAATGGTATCTACCTGTAAACCATCTTTTAGAACATAAAAAATTTCCTATTACTAATCCTAGTCCAGAAGAGGCTTTATTTCTAAAACTACCAAAAGAAAACATTGGATTCCCTAACAAACCAAGTGATTGGCCATTATGACTTACTCCGTCAAATAAAATAGCTTTTCCGTTTGTTTTACCAGACTCTTGATTATAAAAGCTTTTCAATAACTTTTTCATCTCTTCAGAAATATTATCCTCTGTGGGATTTTCTAGATATAAGTCACCAGTTACTTCACCTAAAGCATGTATTTCATTTATCATTTTTATTCTTTCGTAAATTACATTATACTTTTCATTTTCCAACGCATAGTTACTTAACTCATCTATACTTGTAAAAAATCTTAATATATACTTCCTTTCCAATTCATTGTAACCCTCCATGACCGTTGCCGTCCCATCTTCTAAAAAATCTTTTTTACTGGTTAATACATTATCATTTTTATCAATTACAATTACTTCAGAAAAATCTATATCGTTTTCATTAGTACTCATTTCAGCAACCAATTCATCTTTCTTACAAGAAACTAGAATTATAGTAATAGCAAATAAACTTAAAATTATTTTTTTCATATTATTTTTTTAATGTTAATTTTATTAAATCAAACCATTTGATTTAAAGTGATTTTTATTGAATTCATGACGTCATTGAATTTATTTTGCTAATATATATATATATATATTCATTACACAAAATAAAACAAGGAAAAAATTACAAAATATTATTTTTTAAATTATAATGTCTTTTTTAAAGTTAGAAAATAAATGACCTCAAAAATAAAGATTATTAAAAGTATTACAATAAACATATTATTTATCAGAAACATCTAACTTCTTTTCAAAAACCCAATATTCCTTTTTAAACCTGCAAACTTGGTTCGTCTTACTGGTGTGCCATTAAATAAGTTGTTAAATACATCTTCGGTAATTTCTTGCCATTCTGTTTTTGTCATTGAAAGCGTTTCTTTTTTTGGCAAAAAATCTTGCTCTTTGTGCTGTTTTGCTCGTGCATTTATGGGGCATACATCTTGGCAAATATCACAACCAAACATCCAATCTTCAAATTTGCCATTAAATTCATTTGGAATTTGATCTTTTAATTCTATTGTTAAATAAGAAATACATTTGCTACCGTCTACTTGATAAGGTGTAATAGCATTTGTAGGGCAAGCATCTATACATTTTGTACAGTTTCCACAATAATCTTTTACGGCATTATCAGTTTCTAATTCTAAATCTATAATTAGTTCAGCTAAAAAATGAAAAGAACCTTTTCCTTTGGTAAGCATTAATGTATTTTTTCCTTGCCAAGCAATTCCCGATTTTTTTGCCCAAGCGCGCTCCATTACAGGTGCAGAGTCTACAAATGCTCGCCCAGAAACTTCACCTATTTCTGTTTGAATAAATGCTAATAGTTTAATTAATTTTTTCTTTATAACTTTATGATAATCTCTACCATAGGCGTATTTGGAAATTTTGTACGAATCTGCTGCTTGTTTTTGTTCTGTAAAATAGTTGTAAGAAAAAGAAATTACCGACTTTGCTCCTTCTACAAGTTTTGTAGGATCTAATCTTTTATCGAAATGATTTGCCATATATGCCATCTCACCATGATAATTTTGATTGAGCCAGTTTTCAAGTCTTGGCGCTTCTTTTTCTAAAAATTCTGCTTTAGAAATACCTATATCTTCAAAACCAAGTTCTTTGGCTTTTTGCTTGATAATAAATGAATAATTTGCGTGCTTATTTATCAAAAAAAATTATTCTTTAAAAGTAGTAATGAGAAATTCTAAATTACTTGGTAAATAAAGTATATCCAGAAGGAAATTCAAAAACACTTGGCTTAAAACTTGAGCTATTAAAAGTCTTAAAATTCACTTTAGAAGTTACATTTCCATTTTCTTTGACGGTGTATTCTAAAATTGCTCCTTTAGAAGGTAATTTTTCTGAAAGACCTTTAAAATCAACCGCTTCTAAAATTTGAGCAAATGCACTAAAGTCAACATCAATATCTTCTGTAAACCAAAAAGAGATTTCTTTTGTAGCACTTTTCATTATAAATTCTTTAGCATTATAGCCATTAATTATTGTATGATTCTGGCTTGAAAAAACTAGTGGTGTTTCTACATCATTTTTTGCTATAGATTTGTAGTAATGATTTGCTCCATCTGCTTGTTTTTTACTGTACACATAAAGTTGATTATTTTTAGATAAAAGTACAAGATTTGATTCTCCTGTACCTATATAATCAATTTCTAATACAGATTTTTGTTCTGCTATCTTCCAAATCATTTGATAGCTTAAATTTTCTCCATTTTTAAATTCTTGTACATCTTGTATAAGCTCAAAACCATTTGTTTGTGCTATGCTTAAAGATGTAATAAAAAAACTGACGAATAAAAATATTTTTTGCATTGTAAATTCTTTTTTAATTATGGTGCAACGGCACCTTTAATATATAAATTTGGAGTAACTAAATTAATAGTTTGATTACTATTTGTTTTTATTGCTAAACCTGGTAAACCGCCATTTGCAGCTCCAATAGGAAACGTTCCTTGGTAAATAGGTAATGGAATTCCTAAAACAGTAATACCAATATCTATACCAATATTAGCATTACTACCGCCACCAGCTTGCGCAAAATCGCCGCCATCACCTCCATCTAAACCACCAGACAAATTTGCATATAGAAGAGGAATACCAAGCAGCGCAGCTAAATCAAAACCTGCACCTACACTACCACCAGCACCAGCCAATGCGCTTATTCCTCCAGTAGCATCTCCACCAGGAGTTAATTGACCTATTACTACACCACCACCATTGCTTGCTCCACCACCTAAACCATTGGCGGCTCCACCACCTCCACCTACACCAAAGCCTATAAATATATTGTTTCCTAATATAGGAAAGCTAAAACCTGTACCAATTCCGGCACCACCACCACCAGCATAAATTTCGCCTTGTAAATCAAAAGTTGTTTTTGTAGTAAGTTCTAAAGCATTTCCGCCATCAAAACCATTTTCTCCAAATGAGCCACTTAATATATCTCCTGCAGAACCTCCATCGCCACCTCTTCCAAGTATTGAGCCTCTGTTAATAATTCCAACATGTGATGTTGGATCAAGATTTCCTACTACAAAAGCTGTATTACTTGAGCTAGATGAATTTACTTCTACGCTATTAAAAACTTCTGCTATTACACATACAGGATTTCCTGGGCCAGGTAATGAACCAAATGTTTGTAAATTTAAATCTGTTTGGTTTGTAGCAATAGGTACATATAAACAAGGGTCTACGGTTAAGTTAAAGACTACAAATTTAACTTCATCGCCACAAATTGCTTGTATAATAATAGGATAAGTTCCTGGAGTAGAAAATATATTGGCATAAATAGATAAACTAGCAACACCAAAACTATCTATTACATTATTAGTTAATGTCATAGTAATATCTGTAGGCAATATTGCCATAGGTATTAAATTTATGTCTTGATTTCCATTTGTTTGTGTTACTGTTATTTCTGCAAATGCCGAATCTGTAGTTATATGATCTATACTTGCAGATGCTTGGTCTAAAGTCATTGTAAACTCACATTCATTACAGTTTTTTTGATAAGTTTTTAACCAACAACTTCCATTCCAATAGCGTATTAAACTATCTTCTGTATTATAAATAGTTAAACTATTCAATGGGTTTTGAATAGCATTCATTTGTGCGCTTGTCATTCTTGGCAATGCCAAACCTCTATCTGTAGATTCTAGTTGCAATACGGCACTACTATCTGGGTTTAAAATATTTATACCTACCTGTGCTTCTAATGCAGAAAACACAAGGAAACTAAACACAATAAAAAGTAAATTTTTCTTCACATTTATTCTTTTAAGTTAAAAAACTTCACTAATGTAAGCCATTTATCATAATAAAAAAAATAATCCTTATTAAATTTTACAATTTGTAAATTTTTGTTAAAAATGTTTTGATACAAAAGATATTATTTCTAATATTACTTATTAGTACGTAAAACAACCAATTTGTTCATGAAAAAAATATTCATATTACATATCATTATACTTATTTCGAGTACTTTATTTGCGCAGGCATTTTTAAGTAATAATAATGCTTTGATTTCTACAAAAGATGGTGCTTTGGTTTCTGTACAGGGAGATATTTTTATAGAAAATAATGGAATTTTTGATAATTCTGATACGATTAAATTTACACACAACTGGATAAACAATGCCAGCAATACTGGTTTTAGTTCTGTAGATGAAGGTTATGTATATATGATAGGCGAAGATCAAAGAATACAAGGAACAGATGAAACACACTTTTATAATCTATTATTAAAAAATAGCGGTATAAAATATGGCGATTTAGATGTTTATGTAGATGGATTTTTAGATTTAGATAGTTTAGAATTTAATTTAGATACTAATGTAGTATATGTAACTAGTGCAGATATAAATGCAGTACTAAATGATGAAGGATTTGTAAGTAGTTTATTGAACGGTGGAATTTCTAGAGCTACAAACACAATAGATGAATATATGTTTCCAGTTGGCTCTTCTATATATGGTAAAATTTACAGACCAATATCTTTAACCACAACTACAAGCAACCAAGTATATAGATTAAGATTTGCAGATGAAGATGCTACTTTTGATGGATACGACCGAGAAGAAAGAGCTTTAAGAATTTGTGCTATTAATGATATTTATTATCATAAAATATGGCAAGATACTGGAGCAGATAGTTCTGATTTAAAGTTTTATTTTAAAGCCGCAGAAGATGGTTCACAATATAATGACATAGCACAATGGAAAGATTCTATACCACAATGGGAAAAAACACCTTCTGATACTTTAATAAACGGAACAACTTGGGATGTGCTGGAAGTAAATAATTGGAATAATTATGAAACAGAAAATTTTGCTTTGGCATTTTCAAAAGAAGCTTTTGCAGATGCAGGTCAAGATCAATCTATATATTTATTAGATACTGTTCAAATAAATGGTTCTGGTGGAGATTTTTATGAGTGGACACCTAGTTTTGCTGTTGAATGTAGTGATTGCCCAAATACTATTTTTTGGAGTGACAGCACACAAACAATGATTCTAAGAGTTGAAGACATTGATAATTGTGTAGATTTCGATTCTGTAAATATAACTGTAGACGATCGTTTTGATACTGATGCAGATTTACCATTTATTCCAGATGGGATAAGTCCAAATGGAGATGGTGTAAATGATAGCTGGTACATAAGATGGCTTTATAAATATCCTGATAATGAAGTAATTATTGTAAATAGATGGGAAGATATAGTTTACCAGGCTGGGCCATATCAAAATGATTGGTATGGTACTTTTAACGGTAAAGATTTACCAGAAGGAACATATTATTACATTTTAAAAATTAAAGAAAACGGTGTTTTAAAAGACACTTATACTGGACCAATGACAATTATAAAATAAGCTATGAATACAAAATTACTTCTACTTTTAGTATTATTAGTTGCTGGTTTTAGTCTTAAAGCCCAACAACTAGCAGATTTTACATTAGCAAGAGAAAGTGCTTTTATTTACAATCCTGCAATTACTGGAACAGAAGAAAAAAATGTTTTTTTACTTTCTGGAAGAAAAGTATGGACAAAAATAAAAGGAAGTCCTACAACTATAAACTTAGCTTATCATATGCCAATTGAAAATAAAAATATTGGAATTGGAGCTTATTTTATCAACGACTTTACTGGCCCAACTAGTTTTACAGGTGTCAATTTATCTTTTGCCTATCATATCGTATTTAGAGAATATAATCCAGGAGTTTCAGAAAGACAAATTTTATCATTTGGTTTATCATTGAGTGGTATACAATATAGAATAAATGGAAGTGGTTTAAAACTAGACCAACCAGATGACAATGCAATTTTTGTATATAGAGGATCACAATTTTACCCAGACGCAGCTTTTGGTGTATTTTATAAATCTAAAAAAGTAGAAGCAGGATTATCTATTCCACAATTACTACATTTAGATGTACCTGTAAACGCAAGGCAAACTGGCGAACAGTCTAGTTTAAGAAAAATGCAACATTACAATGCATATTTCACTTATAAATTTGATTTAAATCCAAAGCGAATGAATAATAGAAAACATTATTTAGAACCTTCTGTTAATATTCATTACGTTATAAATGCTCCATTCCAAGGTTTAGCAACATTAAGATATAATTATGACAATATTTTCTTTACAGAAGTTGGTTATAGATCATTATCTACTATTTTTTTAGGTGCAGGCTTTACAATTTCAAAACAATTTTCTTTCGCTTATGCTTACGATTTTAATGTAAACAACGTTAGAACAGATTTAGGATCTGTACACGAAATACAGTTAAAATATGTTTTTGATAAATACACATTCAAAAAAAGATAATTAAATATTTTGAATAAAATAGCAATAGTTACTGGAGCAAATAGTGGTTTAGGATTTGAAACTACTTTAGCTTTTTCTAAAGAAGGAATTCATACCATTATGGCATGTAGAAATCTTAAAAAAGCCGAATCTGCAAAAAATAAGATTTTAGGTATCGTTCCAAATGCCTCATTAGATATTATTGCTTTAGATTTAAATAGTTTTGACTCTGTGAGAGCATTTGCATCTCTTTTTATTAAAAAATATGATTCATTAAATCTGCTGGTAAATAATGCTGGTTTTATGGCTACTCATTTTGAACTTACTAAAGATGGAAATGAAAGTCAGTTTCAAGCAAATTTTTTAGGACATTTTTTATTGACAGGTTTATTGTTAACTACTTTAAATAAAACTAAAAATGCAAGAATTATTTCTTTAGCCTCTATAGCACATAGATTTGGAACATTTTCTATTAACAAAATAAAAAACAACAAACCATATTTTGGCTTTAAAGTTTATTCAAATACAAAAATAGCCTGCTTAATCTTTAGTGCTTTACTTCAAAAAAAATTAAAAAGCACAAATCAAGAAACAATAAGTATTGCTGCACACCCAGGAATTTCGATTACAAACATTAGTAATAAACTAAACCCAACGATTTTAAAATTACAAGATAAATTGGGAAAACTTTTTATGTCTAACCAAAAACAAGGCGCTGAAAGTATTGTTTTTGCTGCCTTAAATAAAAATGTTAAAGGCGGCGAATACTATGGGCCATCTGGTATTTTTGAAATTAAAGGCAAACCAAAAAAAGTAAATAGATCTAGGCTAGCAAAAAAAGAAAAATTGGCTTTTGAACTTTGGAATTATGCAGAAAGTGTTACTGGAATATCGTATTAGCTTGTTTTTATTATCTTTACAAAATGAATAGAATTTTATTTTTCGCTTTTGTTACTTTTTTTTCTATTTCAAATGCTCAAAATGCATGTGAAAGTCAAAGATATATTTCTGAAGTATTTTCTTCTTATGATTTAAGTTCTGGAGTATATTATGGCTCGGCAGCCCCTTATGGTTTAGCAAGCAATACAGATTTATACTTAGATGTATATACACCAGCAGGAGATACAATAAATAAACGACCAGTAATTGTACACAAATTTGGAGGTGCTTATGCTATTGGCTGGAAAAGCCAGCCCAATATACCTGACTTTGCAGAAATGTATACAAATAGAGGCTTTGTATTTATTGCTATAGATTATAGACTAGGCTTTAATATTTTAGACGGTACAAGTGCCGAAAGAGCAGTTTATAGAGGAATTCAAGATTTAAGATCTGCATTAAGATTTATAGCAGACAATGCTACAACTTATGGAATAGACACTTCAAATATTTTTTTGACAGGTACAAGTGCTGGTAGTATTTCTTCTATTGGGCAAACTTTTATGACAGAGGCAGACAGACCAGCTTCTACTTATGGTACATTCTTAGAACCCTCAGATTTAGGCTGCGTAAGTTGTTCTGGAAATAATAATTTTAATAACGGAGAAGTAAAAATTCACGGAATAATTAATAATTGGGGAGCAATTTTAGATACTTCACTTATAAATATTCAAGACGACCCCGAAGACAATGTACCAGTAATTTCTTTTCATGGTACAAATGACAATGCAGTAGAATATGTAGAAGGACCACCTTTTTCAGTGCCTATTTTTCCAAGTTTACAAGGTAGTTTTTTAATTCATGAAAGATTAGAAAATCAAGGAATAAAAAATAAACTATATCCACTTGTTGGTATTGGTCACGAACCACAATTGCTAAATCCAGATATTGCCGATACTATTGTAAAACACGCTAGTATATTTTTATATGAAATAATGAAAGGCGATACAGACCCAATATTTGGAGATTCGACACCTTGTATAAACGATACAATAACTTACACAACACCTTTAGAAATATCGAGCAATTATTGTTGGGAAGTGCTAGGCGGAAATATTATTTCTCAAAATCAAAATGAAATTACAATTCATTGGAATACACAAGGCACTTTTGCATTAAAAGTTACAGAAATTACCAGCTTAGAAATAAGCAAAACAAGAAGCCTAAATATAACAATAGGTGCGCCAATACTAGCTAATATTAATTATTCTAGCACAAACGGTTTATTTAATTTTAATGCTAATACAGTTAATAATGCGCAATATTTCTGGAGATTTGGAAATGGAGATTTTGGCAGTGGTCAAAATATAAATTACCAATATTTAGATACTGGAAAATATATTGTAAACCTTGAAATAGACAATCAATATTGCAAAGCTTATGATACTGCAATAATAGATTCTGATATTTGCCCAGTTGCAAATTTTACATTTACATTGTCTGATAGTGTTGTAAATTTAAATAACACAGCACAATTTTATAATAACATTACTTGGAATTTTGGCGACGGAAATAGTAGTAATATTGATGTAAATTCACACCAATATGCACAAGAAGGCACTTTTATTGTTCAGCAAATAGTCAACAATAATTATTGTATAGATACTTTTGAACAAATTATAAGTATTTCTTTTTGTAGTAGTGCAGATTTTGATGTTATTACAAATGGTCTTGATATTGAATTATCTAATTTCAGTCATAATTCAAACGCACATTTTTGGAATTTTGGCGATGGAACTACAAGTGGTTTATTTGAACCAAATCATAACTACAACACTTCAGGAAACTACAGCATAGAACTCATTGTTTATGATACAAATTTATGCAGCGACACTATGCTTAAAACTATTTTTGTTGAAGAGAAAATATCAACAATAAATTCTAACTATAATAAAGCTTTAGAAATTTACCCAAATCCAATAAATGAGTTTCTTTTTATAAAAAACAATAACAATGTAGAAGAAATTGTACTAAAGAATATTCTTGGAGAAACGCTTAGAAAAATAAATATTGATGAAGAAACAATTAATTTAAAATCCTATTCAAAGGGTTTATATTTTATTTCTTTTAAATTAAACAATCAAGTTTATACAAAAAAAATTATTAAGCAATAAAAAAGCCCACTTAAAGCAGGCTTTTATTGTTTATTATAATTCTAATGTATTACATTTTAGTAATTTTATGAGTGAAAACATTTCCTTTTTCATCTTTAAGTTTCAGTAAATAAATACCATTTTGCAAAGCAGATAAATCTATCCTTTTCTTTTGTGTAGGCATGTTGCCTTCATAAATTAATTTACCTGAAATATCAAAAAAGTATATTTCAAAATCGTTTTGAAGTTCTTTCAATTTAATTGTAATAATATTTTTAGTTGGGTTTGGATAAACTTGAATACCGTGTTCTACCGCCAATGCATTTATAGATAAAAAGTTGGTAGTAAATACTTTAGAACTTGAAAAAGCAGTTTCGGAATCAGCACAAATTGCTTTAACTTGAAAATGATAGTTTGACTGCGCATCTAAATTATTAATTTCAAATACATTATTTACAGATGCCGAAAATAGCCAAATTGACTCACCTAATTTTCTATATCTCACTTGATAAGAAATGGGGCTTCCTATAGCAGTTACATCAATTTCTACTTTTGAATCTGTAACATTAGTTATTACAGCATCTTTAATATAGCCACATTCGCTACACTCATTAGTTTGTTGCGTAAGCATTCCATTAAGGTTCAATCTACCTCCAGAAACTGTTATTCCTTGCAAACTTGTGTTGGCATCAGTTCCATTCATTATATATTCTTTTGCCTTTAAAGCAGCCGCAGCAGGATCATCTAAATACATTGCAGAAAATGAAGGACAAGGAGCAGAATACAATAAAGCTACCGCACCCGCTACTTGTGGTGTTGCACCAGAAGTTCCCCCAAAACCACCAAAACCTGTTTCATTTGTTGTAGAAACAGTATAAGCATCTCGCCCAAAAGCACCTAAATCTATAGTTGTAAGACCATAACCAGCATCAGTAACCTTATTATCATCTCTCCAAACATTTGTAACTGTAATTAAGTAATCGCTAGAACACCCTGTTGGTAAATCACCATCTACATCTACATTTATTTCAGCATTAGCTGTTGCTCCTGCATTTATAATTCCAGCAGCACCCATTTCGTCATAAAAGGCACACCATAAAGGAACCGATGCAGGATTTCCATAATTTATTCCCCAAGAAGAGTTTACTGCTACTACAAATGCTCCTTTTGCTCCTCCAGTATTATTATATATTTTTCTCATTTCCAAAGGATATTCATAAGCTTTTATTACTTGAGCTTGTTGTGCTCCTTCATAAGTTACTATCATTAATTTTACATTCCAGTTTATACCAGCAACACCAAAATTATTATTTCCCTTTGCACCAACAACACCCGCTACAGCAGTTCCATGTGAATATCCGTTTGCGTAAATATCGTCATCGTTATTTTCTGGATTATATCCTAAATAATCATCTATATAACCATTATTGTCATCATCTATATTGTTATTTGGTATTTCAAATCTATTTACCCAAATATTGTCTCCAAAATCTTGTTGTGCTTGAAATAAACCATCATCTACCACACATACTACAATAGTATCTCCATTTGGAGTAACGCCACCAGTTGTAATATCCCAGGCTAAGTCTGCATCTATATCTGCTCCTATAATACCTCCAGATCCTCCAGGGTTTATATACTGCCATTGCTGACCAAATAAGGGATCGTTTGGTGTTGTAGCCCTTTGCTCTACTATATAATTGTTTTGAAATTCTACTATATTTTTATTTAATGCCAAATGCTGTATAAACTTTTCGTGATTTACTGCTACGGCATCAAATTTAAAATGCCAAATATTCATACTTTTAGAAAGCCTTTCTATAAGTTCTAGCTTTGTTTCTTTTCCTTGAAAAAAAGTATATTTTTCTATAATTTTTTCTGTATTTGAAAAGTTTTCTTTTAGTTGCACTAGTACTTCTCCTTGAATAAATTCTGCTTGTTTTTGTGCATAAGAAAAGTTACAAAAAAGTGTAAGTATCAATATGAAAACAATTTTTAAATTTTTAATCTTCATAGGTTGTTTTATTGTTTTATAATATAATTAAGAGCCGTTTCAGTAATAACGTGTTTACCTTCAAATGTAAATATATTCAATTTCAACTTGTTTTTCTTAAAAAAAACTAAGAGAGCATCAGCATCTTTTTGTTTTATAAAAAAATCATTATCGCCATATATAAAATATAAATTGGCATTTATATACTGTTTTGAACTAGCATAATTTAAATCTGTGGCAATATTTCCAGCATAAAAAAATACATTATTTACTTTTAAATTTTCTTGAAAAAGCCATCTGCTTAATGTTGCAGCACCTTGAGAAAACCCAAGGTAATTAACTTTTATATTACTCAGATTAACTTTTGAAAATAAAGACTTATAAAGTTTACTCAAATATTTCATATTGTCATCAATATCTACTTCTCTATCAGTTTTTGTCATCCAACTAGCTACAGGATTGTTAGAAAAATCTCTCCAATAAAACCTAGAAAGACCTTCTGGTGCAATAATAAACGTATTTTCTTGCTGCAATGGTTTTAAACTTTCTAAAAAATCTTCTGCAGTTTGCGCATAACCGTGCAAAACAAACCAAACCGTTTTAGTATTTTCATTTAATTCTCCTAGAGTAAAATATCTTGCCGTTTTAGTAATTTCTATTTCATGTTTCTGCATTGAATAAGTTTAAAATTTGTTATCTAAAAAAATTACTTTCCTTACATTTGCCTCAAAACTATACAAATGGCTTTGAATAAAAAAATTGGAATCCTAGGTGGCGGACAGTTAGGAAGAATGTTTATCGAAAACGCATTGCGCTATGATGCCAAAATAAGCATTTTAGATCCTGCAGAAAATGCGCCTTGCAAACATATAGTTTCTTCTTTTACAAAAGGTTCTTTTAAAGATTTTGAAACTGTTTTAAACTTTGGTAAACAAAATGATATTATTAGCATAGAAATAGAACACGTAAACACTGATGCGCTAAAAGCACTAGAAAAACTAGGAAAAAAAGTAATTCCTACTGCTACTGCTATTGAAACTATAAAAGACAAAGGACTTCAAAAAGATTTTTATAAAAAACACAACATTAAAAGTTCTGAATTTGTTTTTATAGATAAAAAAGAAGACTTAAAAAACCATTTAGATTTTTTACCAGCCTTTATGAAATCTAGAACAGATGGCTATGACGGAAAAGGTGTAGTATTTTTAAAAGATGAAAACGATTTCAATAAAGCATTTGATGTACCTTCTATATTAGAAAAAGCTGTAGATATAGAAAAAGAATTATCTGTAATTGTAATTAAAAACGAAAGCGGAGAAATGCAAGTTTTTCCTACTGTAGAATTGGTTTTTGACCCAATTTACAATTTAGTTGACTATTTAATTTCTCCTGCTTCAATTTCTGATGAACAAGATAAAACGGCTAAAGATTTGGCTCTAAAAGTTTGTAAATCATTAAATTCTGAAGGCATTTTTGCTATCGAACTTTTTCTGAGCAAACAAGGAGAAATATTGGTTAACGAAACTGCTCCAAGAACACACAATAGCGGTCATCACACTATAGAATCTTGTGCTTCTTCTCAGTTTGACCAACAATTGCGTGCACTTTTAAACCTGCCACTAGGCAATACCGATTTAAGAAAAAAAGCAGCAATGGTAAACATTGTAGGCGAAGAAAACTTTACTGGAAAAGTAAAATATGAAGGACTGAATGATGTTTTAGCTCTTTCAGATACATATATTCATCTTTATGGAAAAGAAATAACAAAACCTGGAAGAAAAATGGGACACATTACTATTTTGGGAAATGAATTTTCTGAAATTAAAGAAAAAATTGATTTCATAAAAAAGAATTTCAAAGCAATTGCTTAAAACAGTATTGTTATTTAATGGTTAATGTTTTCTAAATTTCCAAATTAAGATATTTAATGATTTACATTAGTAGGAAAAAATAAAATGAAGCACATTTTTTACATTTCTCTTTTTACATTAATACTTTCTTGTAGCCGCCCAGAAAAAAAATTAGATGAACAATCTTATGATTTTCAAAAATATACTTCAGTTCAAGATTCGATAATAAAAACAACTTTCAGTAAGTTAATTGAAAAAAAATTGGATAAATATGATCCAGAAGTACAAACTATTTTCGATGAAGGCTTGCTTACCGACTCTACAATATCATATTTATGGCAACAAAAAGCTATGCTACTTTACAAACAAGGTAAATATGAACTGGGGCTTCCATTTTTAGACAAAGCAGTAAAATATAATAGACGAGAATATTTATCTTACCGAGCTTTTATGAAATGTATTTTTGCCAAAGATTATAATGGCGCAATTAAAGATTTTGAACTTTGTATAAAAGAGCAAGGCAATTTGTATGAAATGGACCATAGTTATCAATTTTATATAGCACTCTCCTTCTTGCAGTTAAATAAATTTGAAAAGGCTGAAAATATTTTCAGAGAAGATATTAATACATTAATTAAAACCAAAGGAATAAATTGGGTGCATCATTTAGATTTATTTTATTATGGCATAAGTCTTTTTGAACAAAAAAAATATGCCGAAGCAATAATACAGTTTGATATAGCTTTAGAAAAGTATCCAGAGTTTTCTGATGTACAATATTATAAAGCAAAAGCTTTGAAAAAAAGTGGAAATGAAGATATTGCTGAAAAACTTATAGAAAATGCAGAAAAAAACGCAAAACTAGGCTACACCATAAATGATGACAATACTATTTATGAACGATACCCTTATCAAGTAAGGTGGTAAGCATTTTTATTTCAAAAAATCAACTACTTTTTCTATTACTTCTTCTATAAATAGCATTCCAGAATGTCCTTTATTTTCTAAACTCATCAATTCACAATCTCTTGCTTTTTCTTTAATTTCAAGAGCATTTGTATAAGGCAACATTTTATCAAACTTGTCATGAATAATAAGTAGTTTATCATATTTTACATTTTCTAAAATATCTACGACATTAAATTTTTCTAATTTAAAATCGACAATTTTTTCCATTTCTGCTACTACATACTGATATGTTTTTTCTCCAAGAGAAACCATTTTCTTAAAGTCTAAAAAGATATTTTCAATTCTATTTGCGCTCGTTAAAAAAACAATTTTTTCACATTTTAATTGTGTTTCTGCTAAGGCAAATGCCGAAACTCCAGAACCAAATGAATGTGTTACAATTGAAAAAGGATCTTTAATTTCTAGTTGCTTAAACAAAGTCACTAAAGCATTTTTTGCATAAACCATATTGGTTTGTTTTAACTTAGAGTTTGCATGCGCCGGAAAATTCATTCCTATTACTCTATAGCCTTCTTTTTCTAGTCTAAATGCTATTTTTGATAATCTACCAATATTAGAAGCCCAACCGTGAACAATAATTACCAATTTTTTATTTTCAGAACCAATTTCATAAGCATCTAAAACTTCTTCTTTATAGTTTACTGTGAAATGTTTTGCTTTATTATAAAAATCTATCTCATTGTCTTTATATGCACGTCTACTAGGTTTTTGAAATAAATAAATTGCTTGTTTTGAAGCAAATTTTGGAGCAATAGCTGAGACTATTTTGAAATACAATTTAATAAAAAAGAAGATGATTTTTTCCATAGCGCACAAAGGTAAAAAAATGAAAAACAATGACCATAAAAGGCATTTAAAAAATAAATTAAAAGCTATTAAGTTTTATTAAATTTGCAGCATTAAAGAAAAACATGAGTAAACACACAACAAAACTAGGTCAACTAGCTTCTACTGCAATAAGTGGTAACGATATTAGTTCTTCTGTACTTTATGTATCTGCGCTAGCCATAGCTACGGCTGGTGTTTATGCTCCTGTAACATTACTTATAGTTGCATTTGTACTTTATTTTTTTAGAAAAATATATGGTGAAGTTGTAGGTGCTTTGCCTTTAAATGGTGGTGCGTACAATGCCCTTTTAAACACCACAAGCAAACAAATGGCATCTATTGCAGCTACGCTTACATTGCTTTCTTATATGGCAACAGCTGTTATTTCTGCCGAAGAAGCCATGCATTATTTATCTAAAATTTGGCATTTTCTAGACAATCCAACTCCTGGACCAATTGCAGTTTTTTTTCCTCATTTTGTTGAAATTGCAACAGTTATACTACTTTGTGCATTTGCATTATTGGTTATCAATGGCATTTCAGAATCTGCAATGGTAGCCATTATTATATTTATATTTCACCTTAGTTCTATGGTGCTTTTAATGGGTGCTTCTTTGTATTTTATATTCAACAATGGTTTAGAAATGTTCAATTTAAATTGGGATATTCGATCACCAAATATGAAATGGGCAATATTTATGGGTTTTTCTGTTTCCATGCTTGGTATATCTGGCTTTGAAAGCTCTGCCAACTTTGTTGAAGAACAAAAACAAGGTGTATTTCCCAAAACACTAAGAAATATGTGGATTGTTGTTAGTGTATTAAACCCATTGATGGCATTTTTTGCATTAGCAATGTTTTCGCAGGCAGAAGTTACTAGCCAATATCAAGAAGGTCTTTTGGCAGCCATGGCAAACTTAACTTCTGGTTCTTGGCTTAAATGGATAATTTCTATTGACGCCGTTTTGGTTCTAAGTGGAGCAGTTTTAACTTCATTTGTAGGAGTAACTGGTTTAATGGAGCGTATGACTTTAGACAGAATTTTGCCTAATAGTCTTTTAAAAAGAAATAAAAAAGGAATTTCTTACCGATTAATTTTAGTTTTTTTATTACTGAGTATTTCTGTATTAATTATTACCAAAGGTGATGTTGTTTTATTAGCGGGTGTTTATACTATTTCTTTTCTTGCAGTAATGACACTTTTTGTAATAGGAAATGTTTTATTGAAATTTAAAAGAGCAAAACTTCCAAGACCAGAAGTAGCACCATATTATGGTTTAATTATAGCTTTTACTGGCGTAGTAGTAGCATTAATTGGTAATATTGTAAATCCAGAAAAGCCAGATAATTTCAAAACATTTATTTATTACTTTGTTCCAGCTATAATATTTGTATACATAATGCTGAATAGAATTGGAATATTAAGGCTTTTTCTTTCGTTTGTAAAATATATAAATACTAAAGTTATTCATACCATAAATGATATTGTTTCACAAGAATTTGTTTTCTTTACAAAAGGAGATAATCTTTCTAATTTAAACAAAGTAATGCTCTATATTAAAGACAATGAGCATACACGAAAAATTAAAATAGTAACTGTACTCAAAGAAGAAGAAATTGTTTCTGAAAACCTACAGAGAGATATTGAATTTTTAGGACGAGAATATCCAGAAATTGATATTGATTTTAAAGTAATACAAGACAAATTTGGTCCAAAACTTATCAATAGACTTTCTAAAGAATGGGATGTACCAGTAAACTTTATGTTTATAGGCTCACCAGGAGATACTTTTCCATATAGAATAGAAGAACTTGGTGGTGTAAGATTAATAATGTAAAAAATAAATAAAATAATTATGAGTAAAATGGAATACCCTTTAAAATTTCAATTCAAAATTGGTACATTTTCAAATGACTTTGTTGCCAAAGATGCAAACGGAAATACGATAGCTTATGTTCGTCAAAAAATGTTTAAACTTAAAGAGCAAATTGTAGTTTATTCTGATGAAAGCAAATCAAAAGAAATTTTTAAAATAGATGCTAATAAATGGTTAGATTTTAATACTGCATACAACTTTACAAGTAGTGATGGTGTAGAATTGGGAAAAGTAGCAAGAAAAGGATGGAGATCTTTATTTAAAGCAAAATATGAACTTTATGACGAAAAAGATGTTCAAGATTTAGTCATTCAAGAAGAAAATGCTTGGGTAAAAGTTGTTGATTCTCTTTTTGGTGAAATTCCAATTTTAGGAATTTTTGCAGGTTATTTTTTCAATCCAAAATACACTATTACACGTCCAGATGGCACATTGGTAGCACGTGCAGTAAAAGATAAATCATTCTGGGGAAGAAAATTTTCTATAGTAAAAGAAGCAGAATTTGAAACTGGTGAAGAGCTAAGAGTTATGCTTGGAACTATGATGATGATTCTTTTAGAAAGACGAAGAGGTTAATATTTTAACATTTTTAATTTGTTATTCTAAACAAAAATAAATACTTTTAAGGAATTGTTAACTTAAAAAGTATTGTTATGAAATTGAAAACTATTAGAATTTACAGTATTATTTATCTTGCTGTTTTTATGTTATTTACAGGAACTCTTTTTGCACAAAATGCATTAAATATTTCTGGTGAATTTGAAGGTACAAGAGCACAGTTTGATTACTCTGGAAAAAGAATTACTAAAGAATTTACTTACAATTATACACTTAAACAAAAAGGAAATGTTGTAGAAGGAATTTCAACAATAATTAGTGAAGAAGGTAACTATGCAGAAGTTGGTATAAGAGGAGTAGTAATTAAAGATAAATTTTATTTTGAAGAATATAAAATGCTAGATCAAATAAAAGCACCATCTATGGCTTGGTGTTATAAATCTGGAGTTTTAAATATTTCTACACAAGAAAATGAAATTAAACTTTCTGGAGCTACACCAAGTTATATGGTAAACTACGGTTATGCCTGTACTGGTGGTTTTACAGAAATGTCTGCATTTTACAATCAAGAACCTATTAGTAAAAAATCTGCAATTAGAGCCGAAGAAAATTTTGAACTAAACTTATTTCCAGTTCCTGCAAAAGACTATACTTCTTTGAGATTTAATGTAAAACAAAATGAAAAAGTAAGTATAGAAATTTTAGATTTAAGTGGTAAAGTTGTAAGTCCTTCAGAAACAAAAGAAATATTGAATGGAAAATTTTATGAACGTTTTGATGTTTCTAATTTTACTCCTGGACTTTACATTTTTAATGTAAAAATTGGAGACAAAACTTTTACAAAAGAATTCTTAAAATACAATTAAAAGGTTTTTTCATAAAAAAGGCAATGTTAACATTGCCTTTTTTTTTATGCCAATTTCAAATTTATTTGTATTCTCAAAATATTATCAACCTAAATAAAACCATGAAAATAAAAATTTTATTCATAGCACTATTATTCTTTACAACTTTCAAGCTAGTAGCACAATCTTCTGTCTATAAAATTACAGGCAACGAAACTACTATGTATCTTGGTGGTACTATTCATATTCTAAAAGATGCTGATTTTCCTTTACCAAAAGAATATGAAGAAGCGTATTTAAAATCTTCTTTACTTATATTAGAAACCAATATTGATGCAAGCGCACAGCAAGAATTAGGTTTATTAATGCTCGACTTAGCACAATATCCAGAAGGAAAATCACTCAAAACTGAATTAAGCAAAACAAGCTTTTCTAATTTAAATTCTGCATTTGAAAAAGAAGGTTTGAATTTAGAAATGTTTAATAAACAAAAGCCTATTATGGCAGTTATGATGCTTACCTTAACCAAACTTCAAAAACTAGGCTATAATAGTGAAGGCGTAGACATGTTTTTTCAAAACAAAGCAGAAAAAGACGATATTTCTATAGGGTCATTAGAAAAAGCTGCCTTTCAAGTAAAAACACTTGCAGAATTAGGCGATAAAAATCCAGATGCTTTTGTAGCTTATTCACTAAAAGACTTAGATAATATGGAAATATTTTTTGAAGACATGAAACATGCCTGGCGAACAGGAAATGGAGCTGCGCTAGTAAAAATAAGCGATGAAATGTATACCGACTATCCAGAAATATATGAAAAACTACTCGTTTTAAGAAACAACAATTGGATGAAAAAGATAAATGCATTAATGAAAACCTCTGAAACTGAATTTGTTTTAGTTGGAGCTTTACATTTATTTGGCAAAGATGGATTATTAAACCTTATGAAAGCAGAAGGCTACACAATAGAACAATTATAAATTATGAGCAATTATCACATAAAAAATTTAGAAGAATATTTTCAAGTTTATAGAAAATCTGTTTCAGAACCAGAAAATTTTTGGGCAGAAATAGCAGAAGAGCATTTTGTTTGGCAAAAAAAATGGAACAAAGTACTAGAATATGATTTTGAGCAAGCAAAATTTGAATGGTTTAAAGGTGCAAAACTTAATATTACAGAAAACTGTATTGACAGGCATTTATTAACAAATGCAGATAAAACAGCTATTATTTTTGAACCAAACAATCCAAAAGAAAAAGCACAACACATTAGCTATCAAATGCTTTCTAAAAAAGTAAATGCGTTTGCAAATGTTTTAAAAAACAAAGGCATAAAAAAAGGTGATAGAGTTTGTATATACTTACCTATGATTCCAGAATTAGCTTATGCAGTTTTGGCCTGTGCAAGAATTGGTGCCATTCATTCTGTT
Organism: uncultured Bacteroidota bacterium; assembly: GCA_937139485.1. Lineage (GTDB taxonomy): Bacteria > Bacteroidota > Bacteroidia > Chitinophagales > UBA8649 > CAKZQD01. The sequence continues at coordinate 27,160 of CAKZQD010000078.1, forward strand.
GTATTTGCTGGCTTTTCTGCTAAGGCACTTTCTTCAAGAATTAATGACTGCGATTGTAAAATGGTAATTACCTCTGATGGTTCATTTAGAGGCGCAAAAACTTTAGATTTAAAAAGTATAGTAGATAAAGCATTAGAAACTTGTTCTGGTGTAGAATCTGTTTTAGTTGCCAAAAGAATTAATAGCGATATTAATTTGGTTGAAAATAGAGACTTTTGGCTAGAAGATCTTCTAAAAAATGCTTCAACAGAATGTAAAGCAGAAACTGTAGATGCAGAAGATCCACTATTTATTTTATATACTTCTGGCTCTACTGGAAAACCAAAAGGAATGGTACATACTACTGCTGGTTATATGGTAAATACTGCCTATACTTTCAAGAATGTTTTTCAATATCAAGCAGATGATATTTACTGGTGCACTGCAGATATTGGCTGGATAACAGGTCATAGCTATATAGTTTACGGCCCATTAGCAAACGGTGCCACAACTATTATGTTCGAAGGCGTACCAAGCTACCCAGATTATGGACGTTTTTGGGAAATTGTAGCCAAACACAAAGTAAATCAGTTTTATACCGCACCAACAGCAATTAGAGCATTAGCAAAAGAAAAAACAGAATTTGTAACTAAGCACGATTTATCTTCTTTAAAAATACTCGGAACCGTTGGCGAACCAATAAACGAAGAAGCTTGGCATTGGTACAACGATGTGGTGGGCAACAAAAAAAGTCCAATAGTTGATACTTGGTGGCAAACGGAGACAGGTTGGCCGATGTCCGGCAATCCCGTTGGACTTGGTTCTTTGCCGGTAAAACTTGGTTCACCCGGGGTGCCGATGCCTGGTTATGATATTCAGGTTCTCAACGATGAAGGGCAACCTGTCGAACCTGGAACCTTGGGAAATATCGTTTGCAAACTCCCTTTGCCACCATCCGGTTTTCCCTGATGGTTTTTTT
>CAKZQD010000079.1 GCA_937139485.1 uncultured Bacteroidota bacterium
AAATAGCTATGGAAATATTGGTAACTCAGTATCTACAGCTGTTACAGCAGAAAACATCACTCCACGCCAGCGTTGGTCTGTACCAAAAAGCCCTAAAGATACCTTTGCACCGTTTTAAAAAGCCATACCACTCAAAAAACAAAACATTATGAGTAAAACAATATTAATTACAGGAAGTACAGACGGAATAGGAAAAGGGACCGCTTTAAAATTAGCCAAAGAGGGTCATACGGTTTATATTCACGGTAGAAATGAAGTTAAAGTAGATACTACTGTTTTAGATATAAAAGAAGCTTCAAGCAACCCAAACATTAAAGGATTGGTTGCCGATTTTTCAGATTTAGAAGCTGTAAAAAAACTAGCTAAACAAATAAAAAACGACCTTCCAAAAATTGATATTTTAATTAACAATGCTGGAATTTTTAAAAGTAAGGTAGACAAAACAAAAGAGGGTTTAGATATTAGGATGGCTGTAAATTATTTAGCTCCATATATCTTAACTAATATAATTCTTTCAAATATTAAAAATGCCGAAACGCCAAGAATTATCAATTTAAGTTCTGCAGCACAAGCACCAGTTTCTGATACTGTTTTAAATGGAAAAGAACAAGTTTCGGATAATAACAGTTACGCACAAAGTAAACTGGCGTTAACGATGTGGAGTTTTTATTTAGCTCAACAAGAACCAGAAATTGTAGTTATTGCTGTAAATCCGGGTTCTTTATTAAATACAAAAATGGCAAATGAGGCTTATGAGCAACATTGGTCATCAGCAGAAAAAGGGGTGAATATTCTTTATGATTTAGCAATATCTGATAGCTATAAAAATGATTCTGGGAAGTATTTTGATAACGACAAAGGAGACACAAAAGGTCATTTTTCACCTGCACATCCTGATGCTTATGATGAAGATAAAATTACCACATTATTGAGTATGACTAAAACGACTTTAAAATTTTAACTTATTTACAAAACCCAAAAAGTATACAACATTCGAAAATCTGTATAAAGAGTTAAGACTGCTTCTACCCGACCTTTGTCTTATAGTTTTAATAATTAAAAAACAGATAAAATGAATACAAATCAATTTGGTAAAAAAGGTTGGACACCAGAAAGAATCGAAAATTTAAAAGGCAAAACATTCGTCATTACAGGAACAACAAGCGGTACAGGATTTGAAGCAGCAAAGATATTACTTTCAAAAGATGCAAAAGTGGTAATGCTAAATAGAAACTCAAAGAAAGTAGAAGAAACAATTAAAGTTTTAAAACAAGAACTTGGAAACAACATAGACGTTGTAGCTATAAAAATGGATTTGGCAGAACAAACTTCTGTGAAAAAAGCAGCGCAAGAAGTTATAAAAACAATTCCTCAAATAGATGCATTAATTTGCAATGCTGCAATTGCACAAGTACCTAAACAAACACTAACAACAGACGGTTGGGAAAGTCAAATGGGAACAAATTACTATGGAAACTTTACGCTTCAAGCTTTACTTTTTCCGCTTATTGAAAAATCGAAAGGAAGAATAGTAACGGTAGGAAGTTTAGGATATGATATGGGAATTAAAACAATTAAATTTGATGATTTGAATTGGGATAAAGATTACACACCTAATAATGCATATAGTCAAAGTAAATTAGCTCAAATTATGTCAATCTATGAACTACAAGATAGATTGAAGGCAGCTGGCAAATCAGATGTTAAAGCATATGCTTGTCATCCTGGTTCTTCAAGAACCAATTTAATAAATACTAGTGGTAGTTTTATGATGAAATTCATCTTTAATCTAATGAAATTATCACCATTAACACAATCGGCTGAAAAAGGTGCGTATCCTCAATTGATGTGTGCAACAGAACCAAACTTAGACCAGAACGGATTTTATGGTCCAACTGGAAAAAATAATTGGACAGGACCAGTTGGAGCACATAAAATAGAAGCACACGCAAAAGACAAGATAGTTTCAAAAAAATTATGGGAACTATCGGAAAAAGAAACAGGTTTAAAATGGAATATATAAATTTGTAGTATGCAACACTTTAAAACATTATCAGCTTATCTAGATTATCTGGAGCTACCAAGACCTGAACATCCTATGTTGAGTGTTTTCAACTCAAAAGGAGATGGAAATCTACCTTGTCCGAGAGAAAGTTCGCCACCAATAACTAATGATTGTTATTCTATAAGTTTTAAAAAATATGTGGAGGGAGATTTAAACTACGGACGAACAAAATATGATTTTACCAATGGCGCTTTAATTTTCATTGCACCAAGACAAATTATACAATGGGATAGTAGTGTGGTTTTTGAGCGAAAAGGCTTTTCAATAAACTTCCACCAAGATTTCTTGAAAGGAACAGATTTAGCACAACAAATAAAAAAATATGGCTTTTTTTCTTATTCAGTAAATGAAGCTTTACACCTTTCGCCAAAAGAAGAAAAGCAAATAGAATTGATAGTAGAAAATATTGAAATTGAATATCAAAATAATCAAGATGTGTTTAGTAAAGAAATTATTATTTCTCAATTAGACACTTTATTAAAATATGCAAATCGATTTTATGAAAGGCAGTTTTTAAACAGAAAAGAAATCACTACTGATTTATTAGAACAATTTAATCAGCAATTAACTCAATATTTTGAATCAGAAAAATTGCAAGAAAAAGGTATTCCAAGTATAGAACAAATAGCAAATAAAATGTCCGTTTCTCAACGCTATTTAAGTGATACACTTAAAAAAGAAACAGGAAAAACAACTACGGAACATTTACACT
>CAKZQD010000080.1 GCA_937139485.1 uncultured Bacteroidota bacterium
AAATGGTTCTAATAATGCTACAATTCCTTCACTTGCTGCATAGTTTGTTTTTACTGCAGAATGTGCTATTGCAGCAGAACCAATTCCTGCTTCATTTGAAAATGCAGCTCTTTTAAATCCTTGAACTAAAACACCTACAAATCCACCAGCAATAGCAGTAGGAGCAAACGCATCAGAAATTATAGATTTAATAGCTAAAGGAACTAATCCTATATTCATTAATATAATAATTAAAGCAGCGCCAACATATACTACAGCCATAAATGGAACTATTTTTTCGGTTACAGTTGCTATTCTTTTAATTCCTCCAAGAATTACCACTCCAACAATTATTGAAAGAAATATCCCAAATATAAATCCACCATTTGATGATTCAATATTAAAACTATTCATAAATATACTAGCAGCTTGGTTTGCTTGAAACATATTACCTCCACCAAAAGATCCACCAATACACATTACTGCAAAAGCAGCTGGTAAAAATTTACCCGCAAATTTAAAATTTCGCTCACCTAAACCTTTAGACAAATAATACATTGGTCCACCATATACTTTACCATTTTCGTCTACTTCCCTGTATTTCACACCAAGTGTACATTCTACAAACTTAGAAGACATTCCTATTAAACCTGCTAAAATCATCCAAAAAGTAGCACCTGCTCCACCTATAACAACTGCAACGGCAACACCTGCAATATTTCCCAAACCTACCGTTGCAGATAATGCAGCAGTTAAGGCTTGAAAATGAGAAACTTCTCCTTCACTCCCTTCTACTCTTATAGTGTCAGGATTATCTCCGTCAACAACATTTAAATCTGAAGGTAATTCTTCAACGTGTTCAAAATCTCCTTTTACCGTTCTAATAGCTGTTCTAAAAAAACGTATTCCAGGAAACATAAAATAAATAGTAAAAAACAATGCGCCAAGAATTAAAGGAAATAATACCCAAGGAATACCAACCGTTACTTTAATAGCATTGAAAGATAAAACATTAGGTAAATCACCAACAATTAAAATTTGATTATCGTTGTAGCTATAAATATTTTCGGCTTTTGAAATTAATTCAACTTCATCAGCTTCATATTCATTATTTACATTAATTGAAGAAATAAAAATAGAGTCATTAGACTTACAAAAATTATAATTTGCATAACTTTCTTTATTAGAAAAATTTATTTTTTTTTCTACCTCAAGAGTTTTAAATGGAATAGAATAAAAGACCTTACCAACAAATGGATTTGTGTATGTTCCAAGGAATTTATCAAATTTTTCGTCCAAACTCAATTCTTCTTTTTCAGGTTTTGGGCATTCATAAATTTCTAGCTGCGCAAATATTAAAAAAGGAGATAAAATGGAAAACAACAATAGTTGAAATTTCTTCATAAATAAGTTTTTTTTGTTAAAAGATTAAAACTAAGGTTTTTAGAGCATATATAAAAGTTAAAGCACTATTTTCATTCCATCATAAGCAATACTTATATTATCTGGAATTAGTTTTTCCAAATCTTTATGTTTTCCAAAATGATGAGACAAATGTGTAAAGTAAGCTTTTTCTACTTGTAATCTTTCAACAAAAGCCAAAGCTTCTTCATAGTTAAAATGCGAAAAATGCTCTTCAAAACGTAAGGCACTCAAAATTAAATATTTTACTCCTTTGAGTTTTTCAAATTCTTCATCGCTAATTGTTTTTATATCGGTAACGTAAGCAAAGTCGGCTATTCTAAAAGCAGCAACTGGCAGTTTGTTGTGCATTACTTCTACAGGAATTACTTCAATGCCTTCAACCATAAAAGGCTCTTTTCTTATTGAAACTATATTTACATTGGCTATTCCAGAATATTTATCTGTTCTAAAAACATAATCGAAATGCTTTCTTAATTCCATTTCTGCAATTTCATTGGCATAAAAATCTATGTCTTTATTCATGGAAAAATTATATGCTCGTATTTCATCCAAGCCTGCTACATGGTCATGGTGCGAATGCGTAATTAATACTGCATCAATTTCTTTAATATTTTCTCGTAGCATCTGTTGTCTAAAATCTGGTCCTATATCTACCAGTAAGTTTTTATTTTTATAACTTATCAATATTGAAGAACGTAAACGTTTATCCAAAACATCTTTAGACAAACATGTAGCACAAGAACAAGTAAGCAGTGGAACTCCACTAGAAGTTCCAGTACCTAAAAAAGTAATTTTTATTTCTTCTTTTCTTTTCAAATGACTAAAATTTCAATTCTAGTTGAGCAAGTTTATCATAAAATTGCCTTGATTCATCAGTAAGTTCAGCTTTTTCAAATTTTATTTTCGATAAAATACTTATCAAACTACTCACCTTTGCATCGGTAGTAAAATACTTATTTATAATAACAATTTTTTTTTGTTCTAGAATACAAAAATCTGGATTAAAATTACCCTTTTCATATCTAATTTTATAGCCACATTCTTCATAAAGTAGCTCTATTTTTTTCAAAACTGAATTTGTAAATTTCATTCTTACATTATTAATACAAAGTGTAAATATAATTTTACTAATTTTACAAGTATAAATTTAAATATTTTATGAGACAATATGCCTTTTTAATTTTATTACTTTTTCCAATACTTGCATTTACACAAAGTAAAGAGGAAATAGAAAAAGCTGGATTTTTCAAAAACAATAAAAATTTGTTTAGAGCCTATGTTGTAGCAGGCGCAAATTTTACACAAATAGATGGCGATAATGCAGGCGTTTACAGTGCCATTGGTGCTAATGCAGGAGTAGGTGTTTTTGTAACATATACCAAAAAATTCACAAATAGTTTAGAAATTACCTATAGTATGAAAGGTGCAAAATTAAATTTAATCAATCCTAAAGGAACTTCTGCGCCATTTCGCCATCAAATGGATTATATAGATATTCCATTACTTTTTAACTATCATGATTTTAAAGTCGCTATTTTTCAAGCAGGGTTTTCTTATTCACAACTTATAAGATCAAAATCAGAATTTAGAAATGCTGCAATAGAACCAGATTTATATAAATGGAATTTTGATTTTGTAGCAGGTGTTACATTTCTTATTAAAGAAAAATGGGGTCTAAATTTTAAGTATAACTATTCTATACTAAACAACTTAAAAGTAAATGGCTCTCCAAGAGGAACCGTTTTTGGAAAACAAGCCCCAGGCAAAAGTTTAACCGATACTGGAATTCCAGGTACAGGGAAATACTGGTATCACAACGTGCTTACTTTCAGACTAATGTACGTTATCAATTAACTACAATTCCAAATTTATATATATAGGTAAATGATCAGAAAAACCGCCATAATATTTATCGCCACCATAAGTCCTATTTGGCTTTTTACCTTTCCAAATTAAATATTCTTTATCTAATATTTTTAGCTGTTTACTTTTTAAATGCAAACCAGTATTAAATAAATTTTTACTCACCATAAATTGATCAAACATTCCCCAATCATTTTTATAATTTATTGTTCCCTTATCTTGCATATGCAAAGCGTAGGCTAAATTATATAAGCTTTCAGAACCAACTCCAGCATTCAAAACTTGCTTTATGCTTTTATCTATTGGGTAGTCATTAAAATCTCCCATTACAACTATTTTATTAGAAGCATCTTCAGAAACTCTATCAACCCATTTTTTTAAAACATCAGCCTGAAACAATCTTTTAGCTTCAGTTTCTAGCGTTCCATCTCTTCTACTACTCCAGTGATTTACAAAAAAATGAAAATTTTCACCATTAAAAAATTCTCCATCAACATGCAAAATTGCTCTAGTTTTAGAATTTGGAAAATCAGGATTATTAATTACAATATTATTAGAATTTTTTAAACTAAAAAATTCTTTCCTATAAAGCAGAGCAACATCTATACCTCTTTCATCTGGGCTATCATAATGCACTATCCCGTAGTTTGCATTTATCAAGTCTTTGTGAGATATTAAATCTTCCAAAACTGCTTTGTTTTCAACTTCAGACAATCCTATAACTACTGGCCAATCATTTTTATTCATATCTAAAATAACCCTAGAAATATTATCAAGCTTTTCATAATAACGATCTAAAGTCCATTTTTTATAACCCTCAGGAGTAAAATCATTATCATTTACACCAGGTTCATCTTCAGTATCAAACAAATTTTCTACATTATAAAACCCAACTGTAACATTCTTTGGAGCAATAACATCATCAGAAAACTCAAGCTCATTATCAACCATACTACACGACATTAAAAATAAACAAACAAAAATCCAAAATCTCATACCTTATATATTTGAATCACCAAGTCCTTCTCTCACTACAAAAGGCACATCATCTATCATATTCAACACCGTAGAAGGCACATTGCCTCCTATACCGCCATCAATAACAATATCTACATGCCTTTCATACCACCATTGCAAATCTTCAGGATCAGTAATATATTCAATAATTTTATCCTCATGTTTTATAGTCGAAGACAATATTGGCGTTCCAAGCCTTTCAACAATTGCTCTTGCAATATTATTATCAGGCACACGTATTCCAATTTCTTTTTTCTTATAACCAAAAATTTTCTGAACCTGTTTATTTGCCTTCAAAATAAAAGTATAAGGCCCAGGTAAAACTTTTTTCATTAGTCTAAAAGTATCATTAGCCAAGTTAAGCGTAAAATCACTAACATGACTCAAATCGCTACATACTATACTAAAATTAGCTTTGTTAGGTTTAATCTTTTTTAAAGAACAAATCTTTTCATAAGCCTTTTTATTATCAATACTACACCCAAGAGTATAAACCGTATCTGTAGGATATATTATCACTCCACCATTTCTCAAGCAGTCTACTACTTTATCAATACGTCTATTATCAGGGTTTTCAGAATCAATTCTTAATATCATAGCAAAGACTTAAATTTAAACAAAAATAGAACAATATAATGGCAATAGCCGTGCTATCCGTTAAATTTTTGAAGTAGCAAAAAAAG
>CAKZQD010000081.1 GCA_937139485.1 uncultured Bacteroidota bacterium
TGTTGTTGGTAAAATTAAAATGTACTAGAATAAAAAAATGTTGAAGGTGGAGAGTGTCAACAAATAAGAGATGAAGAATTAAGTCTTAACAAATTACTTATCAAGTAGAAAAAAACTTTATAGCAATAAGGGTTTTAATGAAAATTACTCAATCAAGTCTTCGAAAGCTGTTACTTTATATCTAGAAAGTTTTGCACTTACACCTATAGCTAGTTTTACTTCTAGGTTTGTTTTAGAATATGAATCTAAAAATGTGGTATTGATAATCCAAGATTTATGGGTTCTAAAAAAGAGTTTATTTTCAGCAAACAAAGTCTCGTAATATTTTAGCTTTTTACTTATCAAGAAAGTTTTTCCTGTACTTAAATATATTTTGCAGTAAGATTCTTGTGCTTCTACACAAACTATCTCTCTAATATCTACAAAATGTTTGTAACCTTTATCCATAATTACCATTTGCTCTACAGACTCATTTTTTAAAGTCTTGGTAAGCACTTGTAATTGTTGTAAAGAGGTTTTGCGTTCCATTTTGTCGAGCAGTTTATTTACTGTACTATTAAATCTATCTAAATCGATAGGTTTTAGTATATAATCTATAGCTGAAACTTCGAAAGCTTTTAGTGCATATTGGTTGTATGCTGTAATAAACACAATATCAAAATTAATGACATCAAAAAACTTAACAATTTCGTAGCCAGCATAATTGGGCATTTCTATATCTAAAAACACAACATCTGGTTGGTGTTTTTTTATAGATTCTACTGCTTGCAGCACGTCTTCGCACTGGTCTAGCAATTCTATTTGATTGTCGAATTTTGATAATAAACGTGCCAAAATTTCTCTTGCACTGCTTTCATCATCTACTAATATGGCTTTTATTTTATTCATTGGATTTTGCAAAAATATCTAAATGTTTTTTGTAGAAAAAATTTTTTCCATTAACAGCAATTTTTTTCCATTAACAGCAATTTTTGAATTATCGTCTTTGCGATGACGTAGTAAGAAGCAATCTTTTGTCAATTACTGAAATCTTGTTTCAAACCGACAGATTGCTTTATCACGCAAAAAAAACGTGATTTATAATGACGATTAATTTTTCCCTTCTCCTTTAAAAAACCTGTTTAAACGGTAAATAAAGTTTCATTTGTGTTTCTTTAAATGTTTCTTCTTCAAAAATATCTTCATATTTGAAACCAAAATTTCCTTTATAGGTTTCGTTAAGTATTTTAAAACGTTTTTCTATAGCTTGAGTTGAAAATGATTTATGGTTTGAGCGTTGTCTTTCATTGATTTCTTTAGATTTTTTTCTTCCTATGCCGTTGTCTGTAATAGTACAAATCAGCTTGTCTTTGAATTCAAATTCTAGCTTCAAGGTTTTTTTACCTTCTTTGTGCAGTAAACCGTGCACGAGCGCATTTTCTATAAACGGTTGTATTAAAAGTGGTGGAATTTCTATGCCTTCTATATCATTGTCTATTATTTGGTATTCAAAATCTTTAGAGAAACGTAATTTTTCTAAATCAAGATATAATTTCAGTAAACCTATTTCGTCTTCTAGTTCTACTAAATCGGCATCTGAAAAATGTAGCGTTTGACGAACTAATTTAGCAAATTTGGTCATATATGTATAAGAAGCTTCAATGTCGCCTTTTAAAACTAAAGCTTGTATAGAGTTCAACAAGTTGAAAATAAAATGCGGGTTCATTTGAGATTTCAAAGCTTTTAAGTTTGAAACTGCTAATTCGTTTTGTTTGGCTATTTCTAGCTTTTTAAAAGCAAGGTCTAATTTTTTATTAGACTCGCTTAGTTGTAGTTCGTATTTGGTGCTTTCTCTTTTAAAAAAGTAAACAATACTAAATATACCAAGGAAAAGAAAAACAACATTTGAGTAGCCAAAATATTTTTCTGGGTAAATTTGTAAAAAAATATTTGGAATATAAAACAAAGCCAAAGAGACCAAAGAGGCTAATATATATATTATTTGTTTATTGAAAAAAAACATACACAACAAAGGAATTATGGCGTAGAGGTATTCGAAATAAAAGCCTTTAAAAAGAAAATTGGTTTGAATAATTAAAACAGACAAACTTAATACAATAAATAAAGCCCTAGCTATTTGCCATTTTTTTATGAAATTGAAATATAGAATAGCAATCAATGTTACCACTTGAAAACTGTAGTTTATAACAATAGGTAGATTTAAAATTCCTTTGAAATAATATACTATAACAAATACTACAATGGTAATTAGAAAAAGAACACAAGAAAAGTTGAGCATTTTGTTTCTTTTACTTTCCAAATAAGGTGTTTCGGAATCTGTACCGATTAATAGCGTTTTGCTAAAAATGTTTTTAATCATAAGGCAGCTTTAAAAAGATATTCAATGCTCCAAATTAAAAATTACGCTTAAACGGAACAAAGAGTTTCACTTGTGTAGCTACAAATATATCATTTTCAAATACATCTTCATATTTAAAACCAAACTCGCCTTTGTAAGTTTCGCTTAATATTTTAAAACGTTTTTCTATGGCTTTGGTAGAAAAGGATTTGTGTTGAATATCTTGCCTTGCTTTTATTTCTTTAGACTTTGCTCTTCCAATACCGTTATCTGTAATAGTACAAATAATTTTATCTTTTTGTTCAAACTCTATTTTCAGGTTTTTTTTGCCAGCTTTGTGCAGCAAACCGTGAACCAGTGCATTTTCTATAAATGGTTGTATTAAAAGTGGTGG
>CAKZQD010000082.1 GCA_937139485.1 uncultured Bacteroidota bacterium
TCTTCATCTCTTATTTGTTGACACTCTCCACCTTCAACATTTTTTTATTCTAGTACATTTTAATTTTACCAACAACAATTTGCAACTAAAATGTTATGTATTAAAATTAACAAAAATGAATGCAAAAGTAAAACGCCAATATGCCATTAATGAATAAAACTTGCTGTTAATGAATTGGATTCTTTTAAGCTAATTTCTCATCATAAGTTTGCATCATAATAAATTAACAATAAAAATTTAAAATGATGAAAAAAATACTTTTAGTACTCGCAGCCTTTTTTATAGTAAAGGCAAATGCACAACAATTAGAATTGGTTGCAGATATCAATACAGATGGATCTGCTGGTCAGTTTAGCGCTAACCCTAGTGGTTTTACAGAGTTTAATAACAAACTTTATTTTTCTGCCGATGGAACCCAAACAGGTACAGAATTGTATAGTTATGATGGAACAGATGTTGAACTGGTAGCAGATGTTTTTCCAGGTGCTGTTGGGAACAACTATAATAATTCTTATCCATCAAATTTAACAGCATTCGATGGTAAACTTTATTTTGTAGCAACAAATGATGGCGACAGTGCTTATATTTTTAGTTATGATGGTGTTTCTACTACAAGTTTAGCAATAAATTTACATTTGCCAGATAATGAAATATATTACGTAAAAATGTTTACGTACAACAATAAGTTACATTATATTACTTTTAATGATGTAACAAATACTATTTCTCTTTGGGATTATGATGGAACAAATGCACCAAATCTTGTAAAATCAGAATCAAGTATTTCTAACGGCTACTCATACAAAGCATTTACAGAATTTAATGGCGATTTATACTTTTTTAAAAGAGGACCAAATGCATCAAGTTCTTATTGTTATAAATATGACGGAACCAATGCACCAACTTTAGCACCTTCTTTTTCTGGAATGTCAAGTTTTAATGATGAGTCTGTAGTATATGACAATAAAATTTATTTTGTTGGAAAAGGACCAGGAACAGCAGGAATAGAATTGTACTCTTATGATGGTGTAAATGCACCGGTTTTAGCAGAAGATATTAATCCTGGAATTGGAAGTTCAATGGTTAGTTATCTTAAATTATTTAATAATAAAATTTACTTTTTAGCAGGAGATGTTAATAACGACCAAGAATTATGGTCTTATGATGGAACTACTGCTACGCAAGAGTCAGATATTAATCCTTCAGGATCTTCTTTTCCATTATATTTTACTGTGTATAACGGCAAACTTCATTTTACAGCAGAAGACGGTGTTTCTGGAAGAGAAATTTATGAATATGACGGTATAAATGCACCTGTTTTGGCAGAAGAATTAGCACCTGGAATGAATGGTTACGCAACAGAACTAACTGCTTTTCAAGGTAAATTAGTTTTTAATGGCTCAGATGAAACTATAGGAAATGAATTATACGAATATGATGGAACAGACATTTCTTTGGTAGCCAATATTTTTGCTGGAAGTGAAGGTTCTAACTTAAATCATATTACAGAATACAAAGGCGATTTATATTTTAGTGCCTTTGAAACAGAAACAGGAGTAGAATTATGGAAATATGATGGTGTTTCTGCATCATTGGTTGCAGATTTAGATACGGCTCACACAGGTTGGTTAGGCGCTGCTTCAAGTTCTGTACCACAAAATTTAATCGTTTTTAATGATTTATTATACTTTAGAGCAACAGATGGTAATGAATATAAATATTGGAAATATGACGGTGTAAACCCACCAACTGTAGATGCAAATATTTTGTACAACTCAAGCGCAATGACTTTGTTTAACAATAAATTATATTATAGTGGTAATGACTTAACCAATGGATTTGAACTTTATGAATATGATGGCGTAAATAATAGCACTATGGTTGCAGATCTTTATGCTGGTGCAGGAGGAAGTTCACCAGTAGATTTTTATGTTTTTGGTGATAAGCTTATTTTTTCTGCTTATGATGCAGTAAACGGAAGTGAACTTTGGCAATTTGACGGTACAAATACACCTACTTTAGTATCTGATATTTATTCTGGTACAGCTAGTTCTAACCCTTCTGGATTTTTGGAATATGAAGATAAACTATATTTTAGAGCTTATGGAGATACTATTTCGGGATCAGAATTATGGATGTATGATGGAACAAATGCCCCAAGTTTAGCATTAGATTTAGTACCAGGTTTAGCTTCTAATGGATATGGTTTTGGTTCTTTTCCAAGAAATTTAAGTATTGTAAACGATAAATTAGTATTTACAGCTTATGATACTTTAAACCAAATAGATCTTTGGGAATATGACTTTGTAAATACACCTACTAAATTAACTAATTATACGCCACTTAGTACTTCATACCAATTTTCTAAATTGAAAGAAATAGATAATGCTATATATTTTTGGGCAGACGAAGGAACAGGTTTTGGAGACGAGTTGTATAAATATGACGGAACAGGTGCTCCAGTAATGTTTGATGAATTATACATAGGAGAAGGAAACACAAGACCTTCAAATCCTTCAAACTTTTTAAAATTTGATGGCGATATTTATTTAGGAGCAAATGACGGTATTGTTGGATATGTTTGGGGTTCTGAATTATACAAAATAGCAGGCTGTTCTATAGACGAAACAGTAACACAAAATGATGCGCAGCTTACTGCAAACGAAACTGGCGCAACTTACCAATGGGTAGATTGTAACAATAACAACACAGCAATAACAGGCGAAACAAACCAAACATTTACAGCTACCGTTTCTGGAGATTATGCTTGTGTTGTGACAAAAGCAGGTTGTGAATCGACAACTGCTTGTAAAAATGTAATTGTATCTGGAGTAGAAAGTATTGACTTAAAAAGTAAAATCGCTATTTATCCAAACCCAAGTTCAGACTTACTTAATATTAAAACAGATATAGAAGTTTATAGCGTAAACATATATAGTGTTTTAGGTAAAAAAGTACAAGTGGAAACGAACACACGTTTTTCAATAGCTGCTTTAAACCAAGGAGTTTACTTTGTAGAAGTTATTACTGCAGAAGGAACTATGAATTCACAAATAATGAAGAAATAAAACCAAATTGTATTAAAAACCGTCATTGCGAAAGAGGCACGTTCCGATAACTATCGGAAGAAGCAATCTTTTAGTTGAAAAAACCAAATGTAGTTTTAACTCCATTCTAATTACTAACCAACAGATTGCTTCAAAAGCAGAAAAAGCTTTTTCGCAATGACGATTTGAAGCAATAAAAAATCATCATTTTGTTTAATAAAGCCTTAGCAATATTTTTTGTTAAGGCTTTATTTTTAATGCAATTTCATCTAGTTTTTGCCATTAATGAAAAAAGCTTGCTGTTAATGAACTAAATTTTTAAAACACAATTTTGTATTATAAGTTTGTGACTTAATCAAAAAAATAATATGATGAAAAAATTACTTTTAGTACTCGCAGCCTTTTTTATGGTAAAGGCAAACGCACAACAATTAGAATTGGTAGCAGATATCAATACAGAAGGATCGGCATTTTCACAGTTCGACTCTAGACCAAGAAATTTTACGGAATTTAACAACAAACTTTATTTCTCTGCCAGAAATCCAAAATCTGGTCAAGAACTTTTTAGTTATGACGGTACAGATGTAGAATTAATTGCGGATATCAATCCTGGAACTGATGCTTCAGGAAATAATTACAACAATTCTAACCCAAGTCAATTAACCATTTTCGACAACAAACTATATTTTGTAGCTACAAATGATGGCGATAGTGCTTATTTGTATAGTTATGACGGTGTTTCTGCACCAAGCGTAGCAGTAAATTTACACGTACCTGAAAACCAAACAAACTATATCAATTTAGTAGTTTATAACAATAAGTTACACTTCAATACTTATAATGCAACTACAGATTCAGTTTTATTATGGGATTTTGATGGAACAAATACAGTAAACCAAATTCATTCTGTATTTAGTACAACTATTGGCTACAGTTTTAAATCTTTTGTAGAATTTAATGGAGATTTATATTACTTCAAAAATGGTTCTTACCCAAATGTTGCATCTTGTTTTAAATATGACGGTACAAATGCTCCAAGTAAAATCACAAGTTTTTCTGGATTAACAAATTTTGGTTCTGAAGCTATAGTTTATAACAATAAAATACATTTCCAAGGATTTAGTAATTCAGGTCCAGCAGGATCAGAAATGTATTCTTATGATGGAGTAAGTACACCAACATTAGTTCACGATATTAATCCAGGAATTCAAGGTTCTTCTATTAAAAACTTTACTATTTTCAACAACAAACTATATTTTAGTGCTTGGGGACCAAATAGCCCAAACAACGAATTGTGGTCTTATGATGGAACTACAACCGTAGAAGTTGCAGACATAAACCCTTCAGGAAGTTCAAGTCCAAGTTTTTTAACAGTATATAATAGTAAATTATATTTTACAGCTACAGATGGTACAAACGGTTATGAACTTTGGGAATATGACGGTACAAATACGCCAAGTATTACAGAAGAAATGCGCGTTGGGGCTGGAGGTGGCTCACCAAAATATATGACAGTTTTTCAAAACGAATTGTTTTTTGCTGCAACAGACGGAACCGTAGCAGAAGAAGTTTATAAATATGACGGAACAAGTATTTCTTTAGTAGCCAATATTTATGATGGAAGCAATGGTTCTACACCAAGCTATTTCACTGAATATAAAAACAAAATGTACTTTAGTGCTTATGGAAATTCTGAGTCTGGAGTAGAATTATACAGTTATGATGGTACAAGTGTAGCCTTAGTTGCAGATATAGATACTGCTCACTTAGCACAGTACGGAGCAGGTTCTAGTTCTCAGCCACAAAATTTCTTTGTTTTTAATGATCTATTATACTTTAGGGCAACTGATGGAATTGGTTACAAAACTTGGAAATATGACGGTGTAAATGCACCTACAATAGACACTAATTTACCCGATAATGCAGGAAATTTTATCATTTTCGATAGCAAACTATTATTTAGATCTTATGATGCTACTACAGGAACAGAACTTTGGCAATATGATGGAACTACTGCCGCAACAATGGTTTATGACATTAATCCAGGTACAGGAAGTGGTATAGGTGGCAACAAATTTACAATTTTCAATAATAAACTTATTTTTAATGCTACAGATGGTGTAAATGGTTTAGAAATGTGGCAATATGATGGTGTAAATACACCTAGTATTATAGCAGATATTTATCCTGGTGCTGCAAGTTCTTATGCAAGTCAGTATAAAGAATATGATGGAAAATTATATTTTTCTGCTCAAGCAGACACAATTATTGGAACAGAATTATATATGTATGACGGGACTAATGCTCCAAGTTTAGTAGCAGATATTTTACCTGGTTTAGCTTCAAATGGATATGCTCATTCTAGTTACCCTAGTTATTTAAACATAATAAACGATAAATTAATTTTTGTAGCTAGAGATACTTCAAACATTAAAAACATCTGGGAATATGATTTTGTAAATGCTCCATTACAAATTACAAATTATTCACTAACTGGTTTTGCGGCAAATTATCAGTTTTCAAGTATGACCGCAATAGATGATATACTTTATTTTTGGGCAGATGAAGCATTAGGTTTTGGTTCTGAATTATACAAATATGACGGAACAGGTTCGCCTACAATGTTTGATGAAGTAAATGTAGGGGTTGCCAATTCAAGACCTTCAAATCCTTCAAACCTTTTAAAGTATGATGGAGATATTTATTTGTCTGCAAATGATGGTGTTTTAGGATGGGTTAATGGTGGTGAACTATACAAAATAGCCGCTTGTGGACTAGACGAAACAGTAACACAAAATGCTGCACAACTTACCGCAAACGAAACAGGAGCAACTTACCAATGGGTAGATTGTAACAATAACAACACAGCAATAGCTGGCGAAACCAATCAAACATTTACAGCTACAGTTTCTGGAGATTATGCTTGTATAGTAACAAAGGCTGGTTGTGAAACTACAACTGCTTGTAAAAATGTTATCATTTCTGGAATAGAAGATATTGACTTAAAAAGCAAAATCGCTATCTATCCAAACCCGAGTTCAGATTTACTAAACATCAAAACAGATATAGAAGTTTATAGCATAAATATTTATAATGTAATTGGTAAAAAAGTACAAGCGGAAACAAACACAAGTTTCTCAATAGCTGCTTTAAACCAAGGAATTTATTTTGTAGAAGTTATTACTGCAGAAGGAACTATGAATACTCAAATAATTAAGAAGTAAAAACACCAAATTATATTAAAAACCGTCATTGCGATGAATGAGGCACGAATGAAGAAGCAATCTGTTATTGGTTACCCGAATTGATTTTCAAACCAAAAGATTACTTCTCACGCTTAGGCGTGCTCGTAATGACGGTAAGTACCAATAGATTGCTTCAAAGGCAGAAAAAGCCTTTTCGCAATGACGAATAATAACGATAAAAACAAATTATTAATTAATCTAAAAACAAAAAAAGATGAAAAAACAATTAGCAACAATTGCTTTGATAGGTATTTCGTTAAGTACCATCTTTGCACAAGAATTAGTAAAAGACATTAATCCAAATACTGCAGATTCAGAACCGAGAAACTTCTCAAAAATTGGTGATAAAGCATTTTTTGTAGCGGAAGCTCAAGGATCTGGCATAGAATTATGGACAACAGACGGAACTGAAGCTGGAACAGTATTGTTAAAAGATATTGATGCAGGAAATGGTCAAGGTGTGAGTGGCGATGTTGAAGTTTTAGAACTAAACGGCAATGCTATTTTTAGTGCCAATGATGGAAACGCAGGAACAGAACTTTGGATAAGCGATGGAACTACTGCAGGAACAAATTTGCTTAAAGAAATTCACGGTTCGCCAACAGCTGGCAACGGAAGTTTCCCAAAATATTTAACCAAAATGGGAAATGAAATATTTTTTAATGCCTCTGATAAATTTGCAGGTGTTTACAATGAAGAATTATGGAAAACAGATGGAACAGCTGCTGGAACAGTAATGGTAAAAGAAATAAATACTTCAACAAGAAG
>CAKZQD010000083.1 GCA_937139485.1 uncultured Bacteroidota bacterium
ATTTTATGGGTTTGTAAAAGCCCATATCGAAAATTTCATAAACGAAAAAACTGGTTTATAGAGATCAATACTTTTGAGAAAAGCAAACAAAAAACTTTAAAAATTAACGAAATAGAATTTAAAACAACCAAAGCATCAGGACCTGGAGGTCAGCACGTAAACAAAACAGATAGTGCCGTTTGGGCAACTCATAAACCAAGTGGAATCAAAGTTTTTGTTCAAGATTCAAGATCGCAACATCAGAATAAAAAACTGGCGATAGAAAGATTGGAAACAGCATTTCAAAATAATGTAATTGAAACGCTACAGAAACAAAACTTTGACCAATGGAAGTCAAATACTGACATAGAAAGAGGAAACCCAAAACGCACTTTTGTAGGAATGAATTTTAAAGAAAAATAATAAAAATGGTATGAAAAATTGACTAAAAGTATCAGCAAACGTCATTGCGATGAAGTATGAAGAAGCAATCTGTTAATAATATAGAGATAGCTTCAATCGTGCCTCTTTCGCTATGACGATAAAGTGATGCTTTTGCAATAATACATAAAATGATTAAACAAAAATGATATGAAAATAATCTCAAAATACAAAGATTATTATGATTATCTGCAAGGAATATTTGGTATAGACCATTACAAAATTTATAAGAGAGATAAGATATTTAAAGAACACGAATTTGATTTGAAATTTGAAGATTTTAAAGACAGATATTTAGTTCCTCATTTCTTTTATTCTTTTGCAATCAACAATACGATTTATGTAATGGTAAAAACGAAAAATGGAATATTTCCTTTATCGGAAAAACTATTAAAAAGTTTGAAATATGGTAAATATGCTATTGAATCTATTTTAGAATACGATAAAAAAGCCACTGATATCAATAAAACTTTAAGAAAACCAATAGTTGTTGGAATTGGAAAATTAAACAGTTACTGGATGTATAATAGAAAGAGCGATTGGAAAACAGAAAACGATCCTTATTTGAAGAGTTTTTCTTTTCATAAAGTCCTTTCTGCTCAAGAATTATATATAGAAGTAGATAGTTTTTTGGCTTGGATGAAAGACAATCCTGAAATACCTAATAAACAAACAAATGCAGAGAAATTATTAGCCAAAGGCTTTGATAAAAAGATAAGTTTTAGGCACAGAAAGTGAAAAAAGGAATAAACCGTCATTGCGATGAAGTATGAAGAAGCAATCTTTTGTTAGGACTTCAATTTGATTTTCATACGAACAGATTGCTTCAAACTCAGAAAAAGAGTTTTCGCAATGACGATAACAAACTAAAAACAAAACAATGAATGAATCAAGAAAATATTGTAGAAGTCTACACGCACAGATAAGTCTCGGAACGACTTCTGACGACAGATTTATGCCTAATGGATATATCAAAGCATTTGCTGAAATGGATGAGTTAGTTCTTACTGAGAAATTGGACGGACAAAACAACTGTTTTAATAAATATGGCGTTTTTGCCCGGTCGCATACAGCGGTTTCTGCTCATCCTTGGGATAAACCTTTAAGAGAAAGATGGGAATTGATAAAAAACGACTTGAACGATTTAGAAATTTTTGGAGAAAATATGTATGGAATACATTCCATTGCTTACAAAAATTTGGAATCGTATTTTTATGTTTTCGCAGTACGAAATGGAGATACTTGGTTGGGTTGGGAAGAAGTGAAGTTTTATGCTAAACTATTAGATTTTCCTACTGTTCCAGAGATTGACTTAAAATCAAAACTAAAGGATTTTTGTACAAAAAATGTATCTGAAAACAAAAGTTTAGCACTTTGGTTGGAAGATAATTTAGGAATGACTTGGCAAGAAAGTGTAAATACTGAAGGTCTTTTAGGTGGCTTTGACCCTGAAACAGGAAAAGCTTCTTCTGAAGGTTTTGTGATAAGAAATAGTAAAGCATTTCAAACCAATGAAGGCGAAATTTCTGTAGCAGAAAATGAGTTCAATAACTTATTTAAGTTGGTAAGAGCAGCACACGTAAAAACAGATGTGCATTGGACAAAGACTTGGAAACCCGCTACTTTGATAAGCTATTCAAAGTATAGATGGGAAACGTATGAATATTTAAAAATGAAGAAATAATGTGGAAATTTAGAAAATATGAAGTTGGAAAAGAAATCGATTGGGACGATATGTCTCAGTCTTTTTCTTGGATTGAAGATATGAAAGGCGTTCAGCAAGATGCTATTTGGCACGCTGAAGGCGATGTATTTACGCACACCAAAATGGTAGTGGAAACACTTGTTAATTTAGATGCTTTTAAGGCTTTAAATGAACAAGAGAAACACATTTTAGTAACCTCTGCAATAATGCACGACATAGAAAAAAGGTCTTGTACCCAAGAAGAAGTCATAGATGGGAAAACGAGAATTGTTTCGCCAAGGCACGCAAAAAAAGGTGAACTTACTACCAGAAATATTCTTTATCGAGATTTTAAAGTGCCTTTTGAAATACGAGAACAAATTTGCAAATTGGTACGTTTGCACGGTTTACCACTTTGGGCAATTACTAAAGAAAACCCTACCAAAGAAGTTATTTATGCAAGTACGGTTGTGAATACAGAACATCTTACATTATTAGCTCAGGCAGATATTTTAGGGAGAATTTGTACCGATGCTGAAGACATTTTATTGAAAATAGAATTGTTTAGAGAGCTTTGTAAAGAGAATGATTGTTTTGGGAAAGTTTATGATTTCAAATCAAATTATGGGCGTTTTTTATATTTCAACAAAGAAGAAAGCGCTCCAAATTATAAACCATTTGATGATTTGATTTGTACCGTAACTATGATGTGTGCTTTACCAGGAAGTGGAAAAGATACGTATATCAAAAAGCATTTAAATTTGCCGATATTGTCTTTAGATGACATTAGAAGAAGGCATAAAATTTCTCCTACTGACAAAAAAAGTAATGGAAGAGTAGTACAAATGGCAAAAGAAGAAGCCAAACAATTTTTACGTACCAAAACAAATTTTGTATTTAATGCTACAAATATTACCAAAGATATGCGTTCAAAATGGATACAACTTTTTACAGACTATAATGCCAGAGTAAAAATTATTTATGTAGAAGTCCCTTATTTGCAAATGCTAAAACAAAACAAAAATAGAGAACACATTGTTCCACAAAAAGTAATAGATAAAATGATTTGGAAACTTGAAATTCCAACAGTTTTAGAAGCACACAATGTGGAGTTTGTGGTAAAAGATTAATGATTATGAAAGTATATATTCAAGTAAATAAAAACAATGAATTTTTTAATGTAAACGCTTATGTTGCTAACGCAGGTTTTCTACATTTAGGCTATGAAGTAGTTAAATATTTTACTTATAAAGATATAGAAGATGCAATACCTGAAGACATTGTAGTAGGAGGAATAGCTAATGTAAGAGGTCATTTGAAACGATTAGGTTTTGTTCAAAATAAAGAAGAAATTGATTATCCAAAAGAGTTAAAAAACTATTTTGGAAGAAAAATTTGGTCTGATAATTTACAGAATGTTTTTAATGATGAAAGTCAGCGAAATATCTTTATCAAGCCAAAAGAAACAAAGATTTTTAATGGCTTAGTTGTTAAAGACTTCAAAGATTTTATTGGTTTAGATGTAAGTATAGAGAATGAGATTTGGTGTTCAGAACCTATAAATTTTCTTACAGAGTGGAGATGCTTTGTTCGTTATGGAAAACTTTTAGATGTAAGATATTATAAAGGATTTTGGAATCAAAAATTAGATACAGAGATTGTAGAAAAAGCCATCCAAGATTTTAAATCAGCTCCTGCTGCTTATTGTTTAGACTTTGCTATTGACGAGAAAGGAAAATACTATTTAGTGGAAGTCAATGATGGACATTCTTTAGGTTCTTACGGAATGGGAGATGTGAGTTATGCAAAATTTATTTCAGCTCGCTGGGCAGAGTTGACTTCGACCAAAGACTATTTAAATTTTTGAAATATTTTTTAATAAATAGTATAAATTATTAGCTCTTAAAAATCAAATTCTAAAGTATCTCCAGGTTTGTAGCCTTTATCTTTTGGGTCAGCTTTTTTATTGATTTTGTCCGCATCTGGCAATTCCGTTTTTTGCGGAGCTGCTTTCGGATCTGGTTTTCTTTGAATTGGAGCTGCTTTAGGAATAGGTTTAAATTCTTCTTTCTTTTCTTCTATAACTTCAGCTTCTTCAATTTCTGGCGTTGTATTTTTTATTTTACCAAAAACATCATATTGCGAGAGTCTGTTTCCTTTTGCTGTTCGGTTTTTTACATCTATAAATTCACTTAAAACAATTTCTTCTTGAACTTTTTCTTTGGCTTTACCTTTTACAATAGTAAATTGTACTTGCGCAGCTGGCGAAACAGATACAAAATTTAATTTTGAAGATCTGTGTTCAGAAATAAAAGCATATTTCTGTCTTTCTGTTTTAGTGTCGATGTTAAAACGCTTTACATAATGCTCTTTGCTGTCGCCATCATAATAAATTGCAGAAACAACAGTTTTTTCTGCAAGCTTACAAATTTCAGCTATTGCTTTCATATCAAAATGATTACTCAAGTCAAAATTGGTTTGTTCATATTCTCCATTATTATAAATTACCAATATTTGGTCGCCAGTATCAAATTCGCCAAGGTGTTTTCCTCTTTCGTCTTTGTTTAGTCTTCCATTTACTTCATCTATCCAAATATTTACACCACCAAGTGTAGATGCTCCAACTTCTTTTTGCTCAACTTTTCTAATGGTATACTTAGAAATTACATTTCCAGCAGAGTTTCTTCCTTTTATGGCCAAATCTGCAAAGTCGTATAAAAACTGTTTTTGCCTAGCTTTAGAATTTTGGCTCAACTGTATACTCACAATTTCGCTTTCACTATTTGGATGCGCAGCAAAATAAAGCACTTTTGCACCTTCATTTTTAGTTAGCACATATTCTTTTTCTCTTGTAATAGATTTTACAGCAAAACGTTTTACATAGTTTTTACCGCTTTTTACATCGGCATAAATTAGGTGATAAATAGTGCGTTCGTCTCCTTTTTTCCATACGTCTATATGTATAATATCTTTTCCTACAAACTTTTTATCGTCTATACGAGAAACCATCATTGTTCCATTTTTTCTGAAAGTAATAATGTCATCTATATCAGAACATTCTGTTATAAATTCTTCTTTCTTCAATCCCATTCCTACAAAACCTTCTTTTAGGTTTGCATAAAGTTTTGCATTGTTGGCAACTACGGCACTTACTTCTATGGCTTGGAAATTCTTAATAATCGTTTTTCTTTCTTTGCCTTTGCCGTATTTATCTAGCAAATGTTGGAAGTAATCAATAGCATACTGAGTTAAGTTTGCTAAGTGATGTTTTACTTCTTCAAGCGAATCTACCAGACCTTTTATAATTTCATCAGCCTTGAAAGAATCAAACTTAGAAATACGTTTTATTTTAATTTCTGTAAGTCTTAGAATATCATCTTCAGTAAGTTCTCTTACCAATTCAACTGCTCCTTTATTTGGTTTCAAGGGCGTAGCAATAAATTTGTGCATTCCTAAATCTATGGCTTCAATTACCGCCTCAAAAGTTTCACATTCTTCAATATCTCTATAAACTCTGTTTTCTATAAAGATTTTTTCTAGCGAAGCCATATGCCACTTTTCCTCTAGTTCGCCTTTCTTTATTTCAAGTTCTTGGCGCAATAAATCTTTAGTGTTTAAAGTAGATATTTCAAGAATATCATCTACTGTTAAAAACTGTGGTTTGTCTTCATAAATTACACAACACAATGGCGAAATAGATACTTCACAATTTGTAAAAGCATACAAAGCATCAATAGTAACATCTGGCGAAACACCGCTAGGTAAATCTATAGCAAGTTCTATGTTTTTAGCCGTATTGTCTACAATTTTTTTAATCTTGATTTTCCCTTTTTCATTTGCCTTCAAGATAGAATCTATCAATGATGTTGTATTAGTTCCAAAAGGAATTTCGGTAATATGCAGCGTTTTTTTATCAATAATATCAATCTTGGCACGCACTTTTATTCTTCCACCTCTTTTACCTCTGTTATAGTCAGAAGCATCTAAGTATCCGCCAGTAGGAAAATCTGGTATCAGCTTGGTGGTGCCGCCTTGCAATATTTTTATAGAACCTTTTATCAATTCTATAAAATTGTGTGGCATTATTTTGGTAGAAAGTCCTACCGCAATACCTTCAGCACCTTGAGCCAAAAGCATAGGAAATTTTACAGGCAAAGCCACCGGTTCTTGCTTTCTTCCATCATAAGAAAGTTGCCACTCAGTAGTTTGTTTATTAAAAAGTACTTCAAGTGCAAATTTTGACAAGCGAGCCTCAATATATCTTGGAGCAGCAGCAGAATCGCCAGTTCTAAAGTCTCCCCAGTTTCCTTGCATATCTATAAGCAATTCTTTCTGGCCTATATTTACCAGCGCAGCACCTATACTCATATCTCCGTGTGGATGGTACTGCATAGTTTGCCCTATAATGTTTGCCACTTTATGATAACGACCATCATCCATTTCCTTCATAGAATGCAATATTCTACGTTGAACTGGCTTCATACCATCTATTAAATAAGGCACGGCACGCTCTAAAATAACGTAACTAGCATATTCTAGAAACCAGTTTTCGTACATTCCATCTACTTTAATAGACGTAATGTTATCATTGGTTTCTTCAGGTAAATTTTGATTTTCTTCGTGTTCTTCTTCGCTCATAAACTAATTCCAAAATAGTTTTTACTCCATTTTGTACAAAAATATTGATATAATGGAACAATAAAAATTCTAAACGAGTTTTGAAATTAACATTCCGATAATAATTGTCTACTTTGGTTGTTTCTTGGGCGTTCGGGCGCGCTATTCGCTATATCTTTTTCTGAAAAAGAAAAAGGATGCCGCTACTATCGCTAACGCAGGTGGGGAAGTCTATATTTTTAAATCTATTTCTGTCATTAAATCTCTATGATACGCAAGATATTTTTTTCGTTGATCATTCAATATACTATTTTCAAGTTTATAGTCTTTCCAAAAGTCTTTTACATCTTCAGAAATTCTATCCGAAAATAGCATAGTTCCATCATCAGCAAAGGAAATGTATTTTAAGTCAAACAAAGAATCTATTGTACGGCTTAATAATAAACCATTATTTGGGTCATAAGCTTCATTTTCGTCAGATTCTATAAAAGGTTTTATATGACTTGCTATTAAAACAGGATAAGTTAGTTGTTCTAAAACACACATTGGGTTTCCGTATATTTCTTCACATTCGTCTTGTAATTGATTTTTATATAATCTATGCAAATATGGGTCTCTTCGTTTAGAAACAGCTTTTAAATCTTCACCAAAAATTTGTTCAGCATCTTCTCTAAAATACAAATCTTCTCCAACAAAAACCAAATCATCTAATTTGCCTAATAAGTTAGATAAATAGCCAATTTGATTATATTTCCTCTTTAAAAATCCAATATCGTTTGCTTCATTAACATATTTTTTCAAATCGTTTTCTGGTAAAAAAGTTTCTTTTTGCGCTTCAATATCTACAAGCATTAAAGCAATTATTTCTTCTTTAGATAGTTTTCCTTTTTCAATTAAAGTTTGAACCAAAAAATTAATTTGTTTAATGGAAGATTCATTATTTACAGCTCGATTAAAACTTGAATTTGAGTAAACAATTTTTGATAATAATGTTACTCTTTTTTTATTAGTTCGAGCACTAATATATTCTTTAGCTTGAGGGTGATATGAAACTAAAAAAGAATTAACAAAACCCATTTTAACCAATTGGTTAATTGATTTTCGAATTGAAATATGATTAATTGGGTTTACTTTATATATTTCGTCTTGAAGTCTTGAATATTTATTTTCTGAATATTTTTCTGTTTTAAAATCATCAATAAATTGAATGCAAACAGCCAAAGTATCCAAAAATTTCTGACCATTATAATCTGTAAAGGCATTGGTTAATTTCCAATAGTTTTCATAATTCTGCTGTGGCATATTTTTCTATACTTTTTGTGTTATAATTTTCATTCTTCACAATAAATAAATATTCTTTGTTCTTTTCTTTTTTCTCTTTACCAGTAATTTTATAAACGTGTTTTCTTTCAATAACTTGAACATTATCTGAATATTTATTTAGCAAGTATAAAAGTTCGTCTTTTGATGGATAAGATGAGTTATTATAACTTAAATACCAATATTTAAAATTTGATAATTTTGAAAAAAGCTTGTCGAACAATTCTCCTGTAGTTTTTTTATTGATAAAATTATTCTCAAAAGGTTTTGTTTTTTTTGAGGTAATAAAATCATCTACTAAACCATAAAACCCAAAGTAATTATTCATTGTGCCTGTGTATGGTG
>CAKZQD010000084.1 GCA_937139485.1 uncultured Bacteroidota bacterium
AATACGTTTTGAAAAGCTTGGAAATAAAGTAAATGATATTAATTTCAATTTCTTTTACCCTGATAAAACAGAAAATATAACAAAAAGCCTTGAAGAAGTGCAAGCAACACCACCGCCACCAGCAAATTGTGTTTGCCCAATTCCAGCACACGAAACTAGAGCAGACTGGGATCCTGCAGGAACACATCCAGCACAAACAAACCCTACTTTTACAACAGTAACACATTTAATAGTGCATCACGCAGCAGGGCCAAATACAAGCTCAGATTGGGCTGCAACGGTAAGAAGTATTTGGAATTATCATGTTAATTCTAATGGCTGGTCAGATATTGGCTACAATTATTTAATAGACCCAAATGGAGTAATTTATGAAGGAAGAGGCGACAATGTTTTAGGTGCACATTTCAGTGGAATGAATGGAGGAACAATGGGTGTTTGTCTTCTAGGAAATTATCAACCAGATGTTTCAGAAGATATTAATCCAACTATTGCTATGCAAAATAGTTTGATAGAATTACTGGCTTGGAAAGAATGTGATATAGACAAAGATCCATTATTAAGTTCATTTCACACGGCTTCAAACCAAACGCAAATGCATATTTCTGGACATAGAGATGCTGGCACAGGAACCGTTTGCCCAGGAGATAATGTTTATGATTTGTTGCCAAATATTAGAAGTTCATGTTCGGCTTATTTGCCAAATTGTGCTTTTAGTAGCAATGCAGATATTGTAGTTTCTGCATTAGGTACAAACCCAAATACTGTTGTAATTGTAGAAAATACTAACATAGAAATTGCAGTTGGAAATGGTGGAAGTTTAGACGCAATAGAAGTATTAGATGTAGCGTTAAAAATAGACGGTGCTTTAGTGCAAACGTTTACAATAGACTCTATACATAGCGGAGAAATTATTGATTTTACTTTGCCAAACTATCAGTTTTTGAGTCTTGGAATGCACCAGATATGTGTGTATATAGATAGCGCAAGCAATGAAACAAATACCGCAAATAATTCATATTGTATAAATATTGATGTTGAAGATTCTGTTCAGTTTTTTTCTGACTTGGTAGTTTTAGATATTACAAGTAACGTTGCAAATCCAAGCGTAGGAGAAAGTACAATGTTTAGTTTCGATTTAAAAAACCTAGGAGACGATACTTCAAGTGAGCCAGTAGAAGGAAGAATAAAAGTAGATGGTGTTGTTAGGCAATTATTCAATGTTCCAGTTTTAAATATCAATGAAGTTTTTGTAAAAACATATACAAAATCATTTGCTAGCCCAGGATTACACACGGTTTGTGTAGAAATGGAAAGCCCTAATAATGAAACAAATATCAACAACAATTCTTATTGTAAATCATTTAATATATTAGCACTAAATAGCAACATTCAAAACGAAGTAAATGTAGCAGCAATTAATTTGTTTCCAAACCCAATAAAAGAAAGTTTAAGATTGGAATTAAGTTTAAAAAAAGCTGAAAATTTTAATGTTTCAATCATTAACAATATTGGTAAAAAAGTATTTGATAAGCAGTTTTTAAATCAAATGCATTTCACAGAAACTATATCTGTAAAAGAATTTAGTACAGGCGTATATTTTTTACAAATTGAAGGAGAAAATACTGTTCTAAATAGAAAATTATTTAAAGAGTAGGAGCATAATTTTTCAATTTTTGTTTAAATAAAAATGTTTTCAAAGCTCCTTTTAGATTTTTTTTGAAAGTTTTTATACTATATAAACGAAATTTCAATTATTAAGTTTTCCAAAAAATAATTTTGTTTGTTCAGTTTTTTAAATATACATTTGCATCTCATTCTTGTGAAGAGAAGTTGAAATTTTAACTTTTTAAACGCACCAATGTTATGATGGAATTTAATAAACATATCGAAAAAGTGATTGGACAAAGCTAGACAAATGCGCTAGACTTTTTAAGGAAAATATATCTATCCCAATCCAAAGTGATTGGGATTTTTTTTGTCCCTATATCATCACTTTTATTTATAAAATTTTTAGGCTTTACAAATTACAAGTGTCTTTTTAGATTACTATGGTTTTAAAATCAGGTGAGTTAAATTAGCGAAGAATGTTTCTCCCTTGAGGGAGATAAGAGGGTGACCACTCTAAGAATATCACCCAACTATCTTCCCTCAAGGGAAGTATGTGACGAACCTCTTTTAACTACACTTTTAAAATCTACTGAATTTAAAGATTCCTGCCTTTGCAGAAATGACGAAAATCAAAAGCCACAATTTATTAAAACCATAACAATGGGCAAACAGAAATTAAAGGGAAAAGCCCTTAGAAAAATAGGCTATAAAAACGATAAAGCAAAAAGCTTAGCTATCGATATTATGGCGAGAAAATTTAAACAATTAACACAAAAAGAACAATTATATTTATTAAAAGAAGTGCTTGAAAAACCTGAAGAATATTCTGAAAATGAAGATTTGAAACCATTGACAGATGAACTTATTGGAATAGTGAAAAAAGAAAATTTCACAGAGTATAAACTAAAAGCAGAAAGCGATTCTTTCCCTATTTACGGACGCAAATTTATAGATTCAAACACGATACACCAAATGGATTTGGCTATGCGTTTGCCTATATCGGTAAAAGGCGCATTGATGCCAGATGCTCACGTTGGTTATGGACTTCCGATTGGAGGTGTTTTGGCGACTAAAAATGAAGTAATTCCTTATGGCGTAGGAATGGATATAGGCTGTAGAATGGCTTTATCTATTTTTGATTTGCCTATAGATTTTGCTCAGCGAAACAAGTTTTTGTTAAAAACAGTTTTAAAAGATGAAACGCATTTTGGAATAGGAAAAATGAGAGAAAACTTTGAAGAACATCAAGTATTGGAAGATGAAAGGTTTCAAAATACAGAATTGTTGAGAAAACTACATGGAAAAGCAAGCCTTCAAATTGGAACTTCTGGTTCTGGAAATCACTTTGTAGAATTTGGCGAAGTAGAATTAAAATTTGATAACGAATTAGGTTTGCCCGAAGGAAAATATCTTGGTTTATTGTCGCATTCTGGCTCAAGAGGAATGGGTGCAACCATAGCACAGTATTATACAAGAGTAGCTATGGATGTTTGTAAACTTCCTACTGGAGCTCAGCATTTGGCTTGGTTAGATTTAAACAAAGCCGAAGGTTTGGAATATTGGCAAGCTATGAATTTAGCTGGCGATTATGCTAAAGCCAATCACGATGTCATTCATAGAAGAATTTCAAAACTGATAGGTGCCAAAACGCTATACAAAGTAGAAAATCACCACAATTTTGCTTGGAAAGAAAAACAAGCCGATGGAAGCGAACTGATAGTACATAGAAAAGGGGCAACACCTGCCAAAAAAGGAGAATTAGGTATCATTCCTGGTTCTATGTCGGCTCCAGGTTACATTGTTTCGGGCAAAGGAGAATTAGACAGTTTAAACTCTGCATCTCACGGAGCTGGAAGAAGATTTTCAAGGAAAAAAGCGAAAGAATCTTTTACTAAAAGTGGAATAAAAAAACAGCTTTCTGAACTTGGAATAACGCTTCTTGGTGGTGGAACAGACGAAGCTCCTATGGCTTACAAAAATATTGAAGATGTGATAGGAAGTCAAACAAATTTAATAAATATTGAAGGTTCATTTAAACCGTTGATAGTAAAAATGGACAGAAGTTAGAAGTTAGGTGTTGGAAGTCAGATGTTTGGTGTTCTCCGTCATTGCGATGACGTAGGAAGAAGCAATCTTTTGTTTAGAAACTCTAATTGAAAAATTCTAACACACAGACTGCTTCTCACGCTTAGGCGTGATCGCAATGACCTAAAAAAAACAAACAAAATGGAAAAAATAGTACAAATAACTGCTGGTAGAGGACCTGTGGAGTGTATGTATGTGGTGAGCAAAATCTTAAAGCTTTTTTTGAAAGCTTGTAATAATTCTGAAATAGAAGCGCAAGTAACACAGCGTGTTTCGGGCTCACAAACAAATACTTTGGTTTCGGCTATTGTTTTGGTAAAAGGTAAAAATTTAGAAGCTTATTTAGACACTTGGCAAGGAAGTATTTTATGGGTTTGTAAAAGCCCATATCGAAAATTTCATAAACGAAAAAACTGGTTTATAGAGATCAATACTTTTGA
>CAKZQD010000085.1 GCA_937139485.1 uncultured Bacteroidota bacterium
TTTAAAAAGACTTCGTATCATGAATATTAATCTAGGAAGTTTGAAAACTGGTACTTACAGAGAATTTACCCAAGAAGAATTTCGAGAATTAAACAATTTGCTAAAAGATTCTAAGAAAACTATAGATTAATAGTGTCTTTTCCAGATACTTTAATAATATGGCAGCAGTCATGTTTTATTTCATACTCTTCCGAAAATATTTCTTGACCACTAAAGTATCCCTTACTTATAAAGGTGCTAGCTTCTAAAGATAAATCATCTTTATCGGCATCGTCTAAAACTACGAAGTGATTATTATCAAAATTTGTATGCGTCTGCATTAACTTATTATCATTTTTTCTAAATGTTTTTGTTGAGTCAATCATTGGATTTGAAGTATTAAACTCTAAATCAACAATAATACTCTTAAATTCTTCTGTACATGCTTGTTGAGGACAATTTTGTTTTTCACAAGAACTTGACGCAACAAGAAGCGTTGACAATCCTATAATTATATTTTTCACAACACTACAACTTAGTTTTTAAATAAATATTGCTCAAAGCCAGAAGAATATTTCTTTTGAATCTCACCATTTTCATCAGAATATAATAAGTAACATTCTAAATCTGGGTTTTTCAAAATAAAATCATAACAAGTATCTAAGCCCATTACCATACAGGCTGTAGCATAAGCATCTGCTTCCATACAATTATCTGTAATAATACTTGCACTCAATAAATTTGAAATTTCAGGATAACCCGTTTTTGGATTAATAATATGCACAATTTTCTGACCAGAATCTAAAACTTTGAAGTTTCTATAATTTCCAGAAGTTGCCATTGCCGCATCTTTTATTTGTACCACTTCAAAAATATTTCTAGCTTCTTCATTTGGTTCTTCTATTCCAATTTTCCAGTATTGATTTTTAATGTTTTTTCCTTTACAATTTACTTCTCCACCTATTTCTACCATAAAGTTTTTTATTCCTTTTTCTGAAAGGAAATTAGCGATAACATCTACTCCGTAACCTTTTGCTATGGCTGAGAAGTCATAAGTTTTAATAAAAGGACTGCCATAATTAATATGCTTTACTAAAGAATCTATAATTAAACTATCTATTTCAAGTCTATAACTTTCCGCATCCTTGCTTTGAACTTTCCAATAATTAACAAGAGGCATTATTGAAGCATTAAAAGAACCATTTGTTTCCCTTTTAATTCGTGAAGAAACACTCTCATTATGATTTAAATGACTATCAAGCATGGCAATTTTAAAGCTATTTTTTTTTCTATTCAATTTAGAAATAACAGAAGAATCTATCCAAGTACTCAAACTCATATTTACATCAAGCAATAAACTATCTATTTCTTTCTGAAAATCTATAGGCGTTTCAGTAATGTATTTTATAGAACCAGAAGTTCCCATTGTAGAAACTTGTACTAGGTTTTCTTTTAAGCTTGGTTTGCAAGAGAAAAGTAAAGTGATGAATGTTAAATAAAAAAGGTTTTTCATCTTTTTGTATTGTTGTGTTATTAAAATATTTTCAGTATTCAGAAACAGTTGGCAGTTTTTAACTCGCTTGAGATTCCAAATATTTTTTCTGAAAAATTTTGGAATGACGACATTCTTAGTTAAAAATTACATTCCATTTTCAATTGTAACAGATTGCTTCTTCGTACCTCATCGCAATGACGAGTCAAACAAGGCTGAATAATGCAACTGAGAACTGGAGACTAAAATTAAGCTCCAAACATAGAATCCACAAAAGCCTTTCTGTTAAACAACTGAAGCTGCTCCTTACCTTCTCCTACACCAATATATTTAATAGGAATTTTGAATTGATCTGTAATTCCAATAGCTACGCCACCTTTTGCTGTTCCATCTAGCTTTGTAAGTGCCAAACAAGTAACTTCTGTTGCTTTAGTAAAAGCTTCTGCTTGGTTTATAGCATTTTGACCAGTAGATGCATCTAAAACTAACATCACATCATTTGGTGCACCTGGAATTACTTTTTTCATTACATTTTTAATCTTCGTCAACTCATTCATTAAGTTGATTTTATTATGTAATCTTCCAGCTGTATCTATAATTACTACATCAGCATTTTGTGCCACTGCAGATTTTAAAGTATCAAAAGCCACAGAAGCAGGATCTGCATCTTGCCCTTTTTCTACAACCATGGTATTAGAACGCTCGCCCCAAATTTTAAGTTGGTTTACCGCTGCAGCTCTAAAAGTATCAGATGCTCCAAGTACTACTTTCAAACCAGCTTTATTCATTTGATAAGCCAGTTTTCCAATAGTTGTGGTTTTTCCAACACCGTTTACACCAACTACCATCAATACATAAGGTCCATTTTCTGGTTTCTTTGGAATAAAACTCTCTAAATCTATGGTATTATTTTCTGCTAAAAGCTCGCTAATTTCATCTTTCAAAATATTATTTAGATCAGAAGTATTTATGTATTTATCTTTTGCAACTCTTTCTTCTAATTTTTCAATAATTTTAATTGTAGTCTGTAAACCAACATCAGAAGCTATAAGAGCATCTTCTATATCATCTAAATCATTTTCATCAACCGTAGATTTACCAGCTACTGCTTTAGATATTTTAGAAAAGAAACCGTCTTTGGTTTTTTCTAAACCTTTATCAAGATCTTCTTTTTTTTCTTTATTAAAAAACTTATTAAAAAAACTCATAGAATTAAATTTGATGCAAAGATAACTTTTAAAATTTTTAAAAAAATATTGAACCTTAATTAGTTACTATTTTACTCTAAATGCTTTTTAATATTGCTAATATAGCAACCTTCATGTTCCTCCTTTAACAGTAAGTGTTTTGTCAATAAAGAGAGTACAGACCAGCCTTTTATAGATTTAATTACTGTTATTTTAGTCTTACAATCATCAATTTTATTTAATAAATGCTTGTATTCAACTTGATGTCCTATCAAGCTTGTTTTAGTAATTATAGTTTCATTCTCTGTTACTTTTTCAATAATTACAGTTTGCTTATTTGGAATTCCATGACTATAAAAAACTCTTGTATATTGGTCTTTTTTTTAAAATTTTTCATTTTCAAATAAAGAAAAACCACCAACAGATGGAGAAATTTTAATGATATTTTTAGTATCCAACAAAAATTGAAAAACTTCTGTATCGTTTTTATTTATTATCAAAGACTCATTAGCAATTATGAAATATTTATTCCTAAGAAAAAAACTTATCAATAATAATGAAAGAATAACAAGCAGTAAAATTTGTAAATAAATCATAATTTATAAGATATTCCAAAAGTAGTATTCGTATTCACGGTTTTATAAAAATCGTCTACAATACTTTCATTGTTATAATCAAATTTAATCTGAATTGAAAGCTTTTTGCTTAATGGCATAAGTGCCGAAAGCAGTACTCTAAATCTGTAATTATTTTTTGAATTTATCATAAACGGATGAATAAAAATATTATGTGTAAGTATTAATCTATTTTCGAGCAGTATATAATTCCCATTCAAAATCAATGAATACCTAAAGCCACTATAATTTTTTGAACTATTTATATTAAACCTAGAACTTTCGTAAACTAAAGAATTTATGATAGAAAAATTATACAAATCTGACTCTAAAACCCTATAACCAAAACCTGCTCCAAAAATATACCTATTATTTATAGACTTAGAGTTTGATAACTCTACCATTGCAGAAACTTTTGGATAAAGTCTATTTTTTATAAAAAAACCAAAAATTTCGTAGGCAAATAAATCATTTTGAATATTTTTTTTTGAAATTTCGGTAAAAGAATAGTTAGCAAAAGTTACGGAACTTATTTTTTTACTCTTTATTTTAAGAGAAAAGCTTGACGACAATGCAAACATATTTACATTACCAGTTTGAAAAGCTCCTCCAAAATTGAGGAACCCTTCAACTTGTACTTTTTTTTGAGTAGCAGTATCTACTTGACCAAATACAGGAAAAGAAAACACTACTACTAACAAAACGATTAGTAATCTAATCATTTTTATTTGAATTTAATTCCATTTAAGAGTCCAGAATGTGGTGTAAAATTTGGAACTGTAGTTGGGTATTTTGTAGGATCGGTACTAATTCCGTCATAAACAGAACCTATATTTGTTCTATCATCAACAACAACACAACCTTTCATAGAACCAAAAGAAGCAAAATAAGCTTTACGAAACGGTAAGA
This sequence comes from uncultured Bacteroidota bacterium, assembly GCA_937139485.1. GTDB lineage: Bacteria > Bacteroidota > Bacteroidia > Chitinophagales > UBA8649 > CAKZQD01. The sequence continues at coordinate 4,182 of CAKZQD010000085.1, forward strand.
TAGATACCCCAAGTCGAGAAAAACACAAACGCAAGTATAGTGCGGTTTACGATATTAATTTTG
>CAKZQD010000086.1 GCA_937139485.1 uncultured Bacteroidota bacterium
ACTTCCCTCAAGGGAAGAACAAGACTCGCAAAACATAAACCGATTAATTATTTATGCCTTTAAACGGATAGTCATTCACAATTTGTATTATTGCTTATAAAATTTACTAATCAAAGTCATATCTTTGCTACAATGAAAAAAACAGTACTTTTCATCATAAACCCAATTTCTGGTGATATAAAAAAAGCCAATTTGCCTAATGTTATCAATAAACATTTAGACAAAAACATGTATGAACATATTATTAAATATTCAGAACATGCTGGTCATGCTACGCATTTGGCAAAAGAAGCCGTAGAAAAACAATTTGATATTGTAGTAGCAGTTGGCGGCGATGGTTCTATCAACGAAATTTCGCAAGCTTTATTAAACACAAATACCGCATTGGCAATAATACCAATGGGTTCTGGAAACGGTTTGGCTTCGCATTTAAAATTACCAATTAGAAAGCCAAAAGCTGCAATAGAAGTCATTAACAATAGTAAAATTGAGAAAATTGATGTTGGAACTTCAAACTATGGAAGTTTTGTAAGCTGTGCAGGAATAGGTCTGGAAGCAATGGCAGCAAGAGTTTACAGGCATCAAAGTATTAGAGGTTTTTTCTCTTATCTTTTAGCTATTCATAAATCTGTTTTGTTTCAATATAGATCTAAAAATCATAAAATTAAATTTCAAATAGATGAGCAATGGCGTGAAGAAAACGTATATATGTTTACCGTTTTCAATTCTCAATACTTTGGTTATGAACAAGGTTTTGCACCTTTGGCTTCGCTAACAGACGGCTATTTTGATTTAGTATTGGTAAAAGGACTTCCAGCATGGAAAATTCCTTTCCTCATTATTTTAGGATTATTGAAAAAAGTTCATTTATTGAAAGAAAGTGAGTTTCACAAAGTTAAAAAAATAGAAATTGAAGCCAAAAAGAAAAGAATAGCACAACTAGATGGTGATTCTTTTATAGCAAGTGATAAATTTACCATCGAAATAAAAGAAAAAGCCTTGGCAGTTTTAGTTAGTAAAAAAATGAAAAACATATAGTATTATGGCAAAAAAAAATAGAAGAGGAGTGATGTACTCAACCGATCCAGATTTTGATTTTGACGAAACGAATGTAGAAAACGAAACACTAGAAAATAATGAGCAGCAACTTTACGTTAGTATAGATAGAAAACAGCGAAAAGGAAAATCTGTTACGCTGGTAGAAAATTTTGTTGGTACTACAGACGAAATGAAAGATTTAGCAAAAAAATTAAAAAACCATTGTGGAGTAGGGGGAACAGCAAAAGACGGAGAAATTTTAATTCAAGGAGATTTTAAAGAAAAGATTGCAACTTTTTTAACAAAAGAAGGTTATAAAGTAAAGAAAAAAGGATAATTCAATTTTAACGACTGAAAAAACTGCACGATAATTGTAACTAAAACATTATCCTTGACTAAATTTGTATTGAAAATGAAAAAAATACTTACATTAATTACGATTTGCTTTACAGCATTTAATGTAATTGCTCAAGAACTGGGCGAAGGAGATTTGTATTTACAATCTGAAGAATATAAAAATGCTCAAGTAGTTTCTGAAAGCAACTATGTTGTACCTCATTTATTTACAAATTTAGCATTTGAAGAAGTTCAAGAAAAAGCTTTCAACGAAAGAAAAATTTATTACGTAGATTTTTCAGCTTCTTGGTGTCAGCCTTGTAAACTTATGGATCAAACTACATTTAGAGATTACGAAGTAGTTAAATTTACAAAGGAAAATTTTTATGCAGTACAGCTAGATATGTCAGATTTTGATGCTATTGAAATGCAGGCAAAATACCAAATAGGCTCTTTACCTACAATCTTGTTTTTTGATCATCTTGGAAATCTTATTGATAGAACTACAGGCTTACAAACTGGAACTTTATTCCTAAAAAAGCTTAAAGAAATTAAAAACTTAATTTAATGATACAGAGAGATGTCTGTATTGTAGGAGCAGGGCCAGCAGGATTAACAACTGCACTTTTTTTAGCAAAAAATGGTATAAAAAGTACCGTAGTAGAAAAAGCTACATTTCCAAGAGATAAAATTTGTGGCGATGCTTTTAGCGGAAAAGTATCTTGGGTGTTAAGAAAACTAGATCTTGATTTTGAAGCAGAAATACACAAAGAAAAATTTCAATTAGCTTCTTGGGGCGTAAAATTTTTCGGTACAAAAAACAACGAACTCAAAGTTCCTTTCAAATTAAATTATGATGCACAAACAGATAAAGCACCGGGTTTTATAGCTTCTCGTTTAGATTTTGATAATTATTTGTTTGAAAAAGCAAAAGCAAATGATTTAATAGAAATAATTGAAAACACCAACCTTACAAATTTCGCTAGAAACAAAAATGGTGTTTTAGCTTCAACTAAAGACAATAGCTTTCAAATAGAATCAAAAATTATAGTAGGAGCAAACGGTGCCTATTCAAAACTAGCAAAAGAATTGCTTGGTTTGGAAGTAAAAGACGATTCTAATTCTCTTGGACTTAGAACTTATTACAAAAATGTAAAAAACTTAGACCAAGAAGGTTATATAGAACTACATTTTTTAGAAGATTTATTGCCGGGTTATTTTTGGATATTTCCTATGAAAAACGGAATGGCAAACGTAGGAGCAGGAATAAGAACAGATTTGATGCGAAAAAATAAAATTAACCTTAAAAAAGCATTTCAAAAAATATTAGACTCACATCCAGAAATTTCTAAAAGATTTGAAGGCGCAGAACTAGTAGATGATATAAAACTGTTTGGATTGCCGCTAGGAAGCCAAAAAAGAAAATTAAGTTCAGACAATGTAATATTACTTGGCGATGCAGCAGCGTTAATAGATCCTTTTACAGGCGAAGGAATAGGTAATGCTATGATTTCTGGAATGTTGGCAGCAGAAAACATAGAAATTTGTATAAAAGAAAACGATTTTAGTGAAAGTAAATTGATTTCTTATGACGAAAAAATTTATAAACGACTAGGAAAAGAATTACAGCTCAGCAAGCAAATGCAAGAATTGTCTCGTTTTCCTTGGTTGTTTAATTTTGTAGTAAACAAAGCTAGAAAAAATAAGGAGTTACAGGAAGTTATTTCTTGTATGTTTGAAAGTGTAGATGTTCGAAAAAAGCTTAGTAATCCTATGTTTTATTTAAGAATTTTATTCTCGTAAAAAAAAAGTTCAATTTTTTTAGAAAATATTTGTAGAATAAAAAAAGGTGTGTATCTTTGCAGTCCTTTAACGCAGTAAGAAGGTGTAAAAGCCATAAAATTACTGAATTAAAGCGGAGAGATAGTAGCTCAGCTGGTAGAGCATATCCCTTTTAAGGATAGGGTCCTGGGTTCGAACCCC
>CAKZQD010000087.1 GCA_937139485.1 uncultured Bacteroidota bacterium
GTGATTATGGCTTCAACACCTAGTCTTTGGAGAGCGTAAAAGAGGGAGGTAGTGTTGCCCGCATTGTATTTTACAAGAGCTATTTTGGGTGTCATAGGCTTTCTTTTGTACTTGGAATTATGCCGTTATTACTTTGGGTTACGGCCATTTTTATAGCTTGTGCAAATGCTTTAAAAATTGATTCAATCTTGTGATGCTCATTATTTCCTTCAGCTTTTATGTTGAGGTTGCATTGTGCTGCATCACTAAAGGATTTAAAAAAATCTTTTCCAAATATGGAATTCATTTCTAATTAAACTATAATGCAAATTAATAATAACAAAATACCTTTACTTTTAGAAAGTCTAATACTTGAAAATAAATGGACTAGTCTATGTACAAAAAACCTTTCTAAAATATTAAGAAGCAATAATAATCACCCTCAACTTTATTCATTCGAAAGAATGAAAAGAGAAACTTTTGATGTCATTTCCACTATTAATGAAATTGGAGGAAATATATTTAAAGGCCATCATCATAATAATATTTTCCCTGGTAAAGTTTTAATTAATAATGTTATACTGATAGGACAAATTGAAGTAGAAGAACCAGTTGCATTATATTACTATGATAAAAATGAGCCAATCGTTATACATTTTGCAGATATAGACAATTTTAGCGGAATTTGGAGAAAAGTGGCATCATCATTTGATGAATTTTATTTTAAGCTGGCTAATGGAATCGTGGATCCAAATAGGTCATGAAAATGTAAGTGAACGATAATAAGAAATTATGGGGTTAAAAGTTTTGTAATTAGAACAACCCTCTTTTAATTCTTTTTCTAAAATCCCTCTCACAAGAAAAATACTTAGAGATTATTTACTATCTTTTAGTTAATAGAATTCATTTTTTTCTTAATCTCAATAAGTCTTGTTTTGTAGTATAAAACCAACTGGTGCTCGCAAAACGAGTCCTAGAGCTCTGGCTTTGCCGAGTTCTTAAACTAAAACGTAGCACTTTTAGTGCGGTTAAAATTAAGAAAGAGTAATATAGAAATGAGCTACTCTTTTTAGTTTTAGGAATAGATGCTACAAATAAGTACTAAACAAACCTAATAAGTATGATTAATTAGTCAAGTAGTATTTAATACATTTTAACAAAGGCTAAACCTTATCATTGGTGCGGTTCCCTCTCTAACCATTGGTGCGTGTCCTCACGCAACAACTATATCATATTTAATAGGTTCGTGAAAACACAAAGATAATGTGAACACACAAACGATTGGTTCGTGTCTTTACCTTGGTGCGTGAACACACGAACCAAGGTAAAGAGGTTAAGTGTTTTTCTTTTAAAACCCTTAGTGTTCCTTTGTGATCTTTGTGGTTAGTAACAAAAATGCAAAAAAACTTCGTGCTTCTTTGTGTGCTTAGTGGTTCAATTCAAAACCAAAAATGCCCTGAATAAAAATCCAAGGCATTTAATATATTGTATATCGAATAAAAAATTATTCTTTAATCATTCCTAATTCTACCCATTGGTGTTCTTGGTAGCTTTCTGCACCAAAACCTAAAATACCTCCAGAAGCTTCCGCAACTTGGTGTGCAAATGATCTTAAACTTTTATTTAATTCCGTCACAAAATTTACATCTAAGTTTTCATAAATGTCATTCAACCCAGATAATATTTCAGAAATCATATCACATCTTTCATCAGTATCTTTTGGAAAAGTAGCAAATATAGTTTCTAATCTTTCGTCAAAGTTTTCTGATGCCATTTCATAATAATCTTGCAAAAAAGTATGGTCAGCATTTGCTCTAATGTTTGCTAATTTACCAGCCCATTCTTTTTCATCATTATCTAAGTTTCCATCAGCACCGCCAATTAAGATTGTTACCAATATCGGAGCGTCTAATAATAATTGCAAGTCTTCTTTTGGAAGTTTTTCAAATATTTTCATAATATCTTTAAGTCTAAAATTATTTAATTACCTCTGCCATTTTTCCACCAATTGCAGCTGGAGAATCTACTACGTGTATTCCACATTCTCTCATTATAGCTTTTTTTGCTTGGGCAGTATCTTCAGCACCACCAACTATTGCACCAGCGTGTCCCATAGTTCTTCCTGTTGGTGCAGTTTCTCCTGCTATAAAACCAACAACTGGTTTTGTACTGTTTTCTTTTATCCATCTTGCAGCTTTTACTTCAAGATCTCCTCCAATTTCTCCTATCAAAACGATTCCTTTTGTTTCATCGTCTTCCATTAATAATTTTACAGCATCTAAAGGCGTAGTTCCTATAATTGGATCTCCACCAACACCAATAGCAGTAGTAACACCTAATCCAGCTTTTACTACTTGATCTGCCGCTTCATATGTTAAAGTCCCAGACTTAGAAATAATTCCAATATTTCCTTTCTTGAAAATAAAACCTGGCATAATACCAACTTTAGCTCCGTCTGCAGTAATAACACCTGGACAGTTAGGACCAACCATTCTTACATCTTTATCTGCAAGGTAAGTTTTTACTTTTACCATATCTTGTACCGGAATTCCTTCCGTGATAGTAATGATAACTCCAATTCCTGCATCAGCAGCTTCCATTACAGCGTCTGCCGCAAATGCTGGTGGAACAAATATTATAGTAACATCTGCACCTGTTTCTTTTACAGCGTCTGCTACTGTATTAAAAACTGGTCTGTCTAGGTGCTTTTGACCTCCTTTTCCTGGAGTAACACCACCTACTACATTGGTACCAAATTCTATCATTTGACCTGCATGAAAAGTTCCTTCTTTTCCTGTAAATCCTTGTACTATTACTTTTGAATCTTTGTTTACTAAAACTGCCATTTTATGTTTTTTTATTTTATGGACTGCGAATTTATGAAAAAATGTGCTATTATTCGAGTAAAGACATAGGACTTTTTAGACTTTTTGATATAAGCTATTTTTGTGTGTTAGTAAAGCAATTTTTTAGCTAAAAATTTAGTATAATTAGTAAAAAGTCAAAAGCAATATCAGTACTTAATACAAATATTCTTTTGCTCGGTAAAAAATTTCAAGGCTTCAAAACCGCCTTCTCTTCCTACACCAGAATTTTTTACGCCGCCAAATGGTGTTCGTAAATCTCTGAGTAGCCATGTGTTTACCCATACAATTCCTGCTTCTATTTGGTCTGCAACTCGGTGCGCTCTATCTATGTCTTGTGTAAAAATAGTTGCTGCCAAACCATATTCTACAGAATTTGCCATTTTCAATAAATCTTCTTCATCTTCAAACGGTGTTAAGGTAATTACTGGGCCAAAAATTTCTTCTTGATTTGTTCTACACATATAATCTAAGCCTTCTATAATTGTTGGGCGAAGAAAATAACCTTCTTCACATCTTCCGCCAACGTTTACTGTTGTTCCGCCGGTAAGAATTGTTCCGCCTTCTTCTTTGGCTAAGTCTATATATTGCTGTACTTTTTCTATATGCGGTTTTGAAACCAATGCGCCCATTTTAGAATCTGAATTATTTGGATCGCCAACTTTCAATTCATCTATCATTTTTACAAAACGCTTTTTAAAAGTCTCATAAATGCCTTTTTGAACAAACATTCTAGAACCACATAAACAAATTTGTCCTTGGTTTGCAAAACTTATTCTCATAGATTCCGATAATGCTTTTTCTAAATCTGCATCGTCAAAAATGATGTTAGGGTTTTTTCCACCAAGTTCTAGGCTCAGTTTTTTAAACATTGGAGCAGCTACACTTGCTATGGCTTTTCCTGTTCCTGTGCCACCAGTAAATGAAATGGCTTTTACTTTTGGATGCGCTACAATAGCACTTCCTGCGTGCTGACCCAAACCGTGAACGATATTCAAAACACCCTTTGGCAAACCAGCTTCGATACATATTTTTGAAAGTAAATAGCTGGTCATAGGTGTAACTTCGCTAGGTTTTGCTATTACACAATTTCCTGCTGCAAGTGCTGGCGCTATTTTCCAAGAAAAAAGATAAAGCGGCAAGTTCCAAGGCGAAATACAACCAACAACACCAATTGGTTTTCTTGTAGTGAAATTTATGGCTTTCACTTCTTCCATATAATGAGATTCTGAAGCAAAATGCTCTATTGCTGTTGCAAAAAAGTGAAAATTTGAAGATGCTCTTGGAATATCTACTTGCGTTGCCAGCCAAACCGGTTTTCCATTGTCTATAGATTCTGCTTTGGCAAATTCCTCTAAATTTTCTTTTAAAAGCGAAGAAATTTTGAGCAATATTCGAGATCTTTCTGCTATGCCGCAGGTACTCCATTCTCCAAATGCTGCTTCTGCTGCTTTTACTGCCAACTCCACATCTTCTTCTTTTGAATTTGGAATTTGTGAATACACTTTTCCTGTTGCAGGTTCGTAGTTGTCTATATATGTATTATCTAAGGGAGCTATTAATTCTCCGTTGATGTAGTTTTGAATTTTTTGCATTGCTTTTGATTTGGATTTCAAAAATACTAAAAAGATAAGGAATTGTTTTGTTTTGACAAACATACGAGTGAAAAGACTTTACACGGCTAAAAGAGCTGCTTGGAATAAGGGTCATTATGAAAACTCCTAAGAGTTTGAAGTGATTTGTTTCAAAAGAAAAGAGTTGTTTTTTAACTACCTTCAGAAAAAAATAATGAACAGTTTGCTTCTTGTTAAGTCTTCGAAATTATAGAAAACTATAAACAAGCTAACTGAAAAACAAAAAAACAAACACTAATACAACTCCAAATACTTCTCAGGATTTGCTTCGTGCATTACTTTATATATAGCTTCAAAAATTTGTTCAGCATTTGGTTTAGAAAAATAATCTCCATCGCCACCGTAAGCACTTCTGTGCGCTTTTGCTGAAATAGTAATTGGTTCAGAATCTAAATATTTATAGCCGCCTTGTCCTTCTATAACTTGTTGCATCATATATGCAGAAGCTCCACCAGGAACATCTTCGTCTAAAAATGCTATTCTGTTTGTTTTCTTTAAAGATTCTACAATGTTGTGGTTTACATCAAACGGAAGTAGTGATTGCACATCTATCATTTCTACAGAAATATCTAATTCTTCAAGCATTTTTATGGCTTCGTCTGCTATTCTTATAGTAGAACCGTAAGTAACCAAAGTAATGTCTTTTCCTTCTTTTATAATTTCTGGTACACCAAGTGGAACTGTAAATTCTGTTAAGTTTTCTGGTAGTTTTTCTTTTAGCCTATAAGCATTTAAGCATTCTACTATAATAGCTGGTTCGTCACTTTGAAGCATTGTGTTATAAAAACCTGCAGCTTTCGTCATATTTCTTGGTACCAATATATTCATTCCTCTTAGTGAATGTAGCATCATTCCCATTGGCGAACCTGTATGCCAAATTCCTTCTAGTCTGTGTCCTCTTGTTCTTATTATTAATGGACATTTTTGTTTTCCATTGGTTCTGTAAGTTAAAGTAGAAACATCATCAGAAAGTGGTTGCAGACCATAGATTAAATAATCTAAGTATTGAATTTCTGCAATTGGTCTTAGACCTCTCATTGCCATTCCAATTGCTTGTCCCATAATGGTAAGCTCTCTAATTCCAGTATCGAAAACACGTTCTTTTCCATATTTTTCTTGCAAACCTGCAAATGCTTGGTTCACATCTCCAATTTTTCCTACATCTTCACCAAAAGCATAAACATCTTCTCTTGTATTTAAAATATGATCAAAGTTTTTGTTCAAAATTTCAAAACCATTCAAGGCTACAGCATCTTCTGAATAAGTAGCTTTAACTTCGGTTACATTCTTGGCAGCGTACTTTGTAGAACTGTATAAGTTGGTATTGTATCTTTCTGCACCTAATGTTTCCAAAGACTTTACAAAAGATTTTAACTTCTCTTTTGTCATATTAGATTCAGAAATAATAGCTCTAAGCACAGATTTGGCTATAACTATAATATGATGGTAAGTTGGGTTGTAAGCATTTTTCAGTTTGTCGATTGCTTGAGTTACAACTTCTTTTTGAGCTGTATTTGCTAGCATTTCTTCAAATAGAGCATTTGCTTCGGCAATTTTTACTTTAATTGGCGCATTAAATTCTGCCCAAGCTTTTCTTTTGGCATCATTAACTTCTCTTTTTATTTGTTTTTCTAAGGCGATTAAATTTTCTTCGGTAGAAATATTGTTTTCAAGAATCCATTCTCGCATTTTTACTATGCCGTCAAAGTCTTTTTCAAACTTCAATCTATCTTCACTTTTGTATCTTTCGTGCGATCCAGATGTTGAGTGACCTTGTGGTTGTGTTACGTCTGTAATGTGAAATAAAATAGGAATTTGATTGTCTCTTACTAAATTTATTCCATTTTCAAAGGTTTCGTAGAGGCTTACATAATCCCAAGCTTTTGCTTTAAATATGTACATTCCGTTTCCATTGTCGTCTAGTTTAAAACCATCTAAAACATCAGAAATACTTTCTTTAGTAGTTTGGTATTTTTTTGGAACAGAAATTCCATAACCATCATCATAAACTACAAAAGCCAAAGGAATTTTTTGAACACAAGCAGCGTTTACAGATTCCCAAAAGTGACCTTCAGAAGTTGAAGCATCTCCAATAGTTGCAAATACAACTTCGTTTCCTTTTTGTGTAAACTGATTTTTTGTTTCTTTTTGTCTATAAATTTTAGAAGCCAAGGCTAAACCTACTGCTTTTGGCATTTGACCAGCAGTACTAGAAATATCTGCAGCGGTGTTATACATTTCTGTATGATTTAGCCAATCTCCGTTTTCGTCTACCAGTGGAGAAGAAAAGTGGTTGTTCATTTGTCTACCAGAAGAAGCTGGTTCTGCACCAGGTTCAGAATTGGCATAAAGTTGTGCAAAAAAGTCTTCCAATTTTAGCAAACCAAGCGACATCATAAGTGTTTGGTCTCTGTAATATCCTGTTCTAAAATCTCCTTTTTTGAAAGTTTTTGCTAATGCAATTTGTGCAATTTCTTTACCATCACCAAAAATTCCAAAACTACCTTTACCAGAAAGCACTTCTTTTCTTCCTGCCAAAGAAGCTTCTCTACTCGTTACGGCTGTTTTATAGTCGTCAATAACTATTTGGGTAAAATCTCTAACAATTTCTTCGTTATCCTGCATAGATGTTGGTTTTTAGTGTGTTTGGAAAAATGAAAATACTAAAATTTTGCAGCGCAAAGGTATGGAATTTTAGGCAGATTTTAAAATTTAAAGCCTTCATGATTTAATACCAAAGTTAAATCATTGTTAAAGTCACTATAAGTTTTTGACTTTTTTTATCTTTACCGTAAAAATTTAATACGATGAAGAAATTACTTATTATATTATTTGCTTTTGCTGGTTTTGCAAGCGTTCAAGCACAAAACACAGCTGAAATTTCTTTTGAAGAAGAAGTTTTTGATTTTGGAGAACTTCCAGAAGGTCCAAAAGTAGAAACCGAATTCAAATTTACAAATACAGGAAAAGAGCCTTTAGTTATCTCAAATGCAAAAGGATCTTGCGGTTGTACTGTGCCACAATGGCCAAAAGATCCAGTTATGCCTGGAGCAGAAGGCGTAATAAAAGTAGTTTACAATACTGCCAGAAGACCAGGTGCTTTTACTAAAACGGTTACTTTAACTTCAAATGCTGCTACGGCAACCAAAGTATTAAAAATAAGAGGAACCGTTATAAAAGAAACTGAAGAAGAAACCATGCCAGTAAAGAAACCGCTTTTAATGGCTCCAAATAATTAAAAAACAAATATCAAAATTCGTCATTTCTTTGAAGAAAGAAGTCTTTTGTTTTTTCAAATGTGAGATTCCTGCCTGTGCAGGAATAAAGATGATTTTTTAAATTTTTATAATAAAGTTAAGAATGAAAAGAATAATATTACTATTAATAACATTGATTTCTTTAGCTGTTCAAGCACAAGGAATAGCATTTTTTAAAGGAACATTTGACGAAGCCAAGGCAAAAGCAAAAAAAGAAGGAAAATTAATATTTATGGACGCTTATGCCACTTGGTGTGGCCCGTGTAAACGTATGGCAAGAGACGTTTTTCCTACCAAAGAAGCTGGTGATTATTTCAATGCCAATTTTGTGAATGTTAAAATGGATATGGAAAAAGGCGAAGGAAGAGGACTTGCTAAAAAGTATGGCGTTCGTTCTTACCCAACGCTTTTATTTATAGATTACAATGGAGATGTAGTTTATGAAACAAAAGGTGCTAGAAGAAATGCAGCAGGTTTAATAGAAGTAGGTAAACGTGCATTAAAACCTAGTAAAAGTAAATTGGTTTTGCTTGATGGACAATTTGAAGAAGGAAATAGAGAAATTTCTTTTTTGAAAGAATATATTAGTGCGAAAAATGCTTTTGGGCAAAATACAGATGATGCTATGGCGGCTTTAATAATTTCAATGTCGGCAGATGAAAAACAAGAAATTGCTAACCAAAAATTTATTTATACAAATACACAAAGCGTTAATTCTGCTGGCGTAGCATTCATAAATTCAAATAAAGCATCTTTAATTAAAGAAATAGGCAAAGAAAATTTTGATAAAAAAATGAATACAATTGCTTTAGAAACTGCCTCTAAAGCTGCAAAAGAAAAAAATGTAGAAAATTTAGTGGCGGCAAAAGCTTTTTTAAAGCAAATGAAACCAAAAGATTTTAAACGCCAAGTAAGTTTTATAGATACTAAGTATTATGGAATGGCAAAAGATTGGAATAACTATGACAAAGCCGTAAGCAAGTATTTAAAAAAATATAAAAAAAATGACGATGAAGCCTATAATGCTGTAGCTTGGAATTATTATATGAATATTGATGACAATAATAAACTTGCCAAGGCAGAAAAATGGATGCAAAAAGCCGTTGAAATAAATAATTCTTACTCAAATAACTTAACGCAATCATACTTGCTTTATAAAATGGAGCGTTATAGTGAGGCGCAAGATGCTGTTGAATATGCTTTAATATTATCGAAAGACTCTGCAAAGAATACAAAAAATGCCGAAATTTTAAAATCTAAGATAGAAACAGCTTTAAAAGCAGGTAAAAAAGAAGTAGTAATAGATTATAAAGTGAAGTAAGTTTTTTTTTATAGTGATTGTAGTCATAAAAATAGCTTAGTAAGTGTTGTAATTTTGTTTTAATCAATATAAAATAATTATGAAAAATTTTTTAGGCTTACTTTTAACAACTGTAGTATTAATGGCTTGTAATAAAAAGCCAGAAGCTGGTAATTTTACACTTAACTTGAGTCACGAAGTTGATGGAGAAAGGTTGGCACTAGATAATATGAGATATTCTTCTCCTGCAGGTCATACTTATGAAATTACAAAATTATGGTATTATTTATCGGATATTAGATTAATAGAAACCGATGGAACAATACAAAATGCCGCAGAAGGTTTTTTAGTGAAAGCAGAAGATACAAATACGCAAAGCATTAGTTTAAACGATGTAGCAGCAGGAAATTACAATAAAATTCAGTTTCAGTTTGGAATTTCTAAAGCAAATAATGTAGAAGATTATTTGGTGGCAACTGTAGACAATCAAAGCATGTTTTGGCCAGAACAAATGGAGGCAGAAGGCGAAAAAGGAGACTATCATTATATGAAATTGGAAGGAAATTATGATTCTTTAAAAACAGGAAAACTAAATCCTTATATTGTACATTCTGGGCCAACAAATGGTGCAGACAATTCCTTTATTATTGAATTTCCGCTGGAAGAATTTGAAATAAATAATAATAGTGCAGAGCTAAATATAAAAGTAAATTTGAAAGAATGGCTTCAAAATCCTACTGTTTACGATTTTAAAGATTGGAAAATGGTTATGATGAATCAAAATGCACAAAATATTTATAAAGCCAATGGGCAAAGTGTTTTTAGTGCAGGTCAATTAACAATAAGTGAAGAATAGCTTTATCATATTATTTTTATTGAGTTTTGTTTTTTCTTCTTGTAAAAAAGATAAAAAACAAACTACCGCATATACATTATTACAACCATATAAGTTTCCAGTTTTTGAAAACGATGTAGAAAAAGGAATTACTGAAGAAGGTATTGCTTTAGGCAGAAGATTGTTTTACGATCCTATACTTTCTGGCGATGGTACTATGGCCTGTGCTACTTGCCATAAACAAGAAGACGGTTTTTCAGATAAGCGACAGTTTAGTATAGGAATAGATGGTTCTGTGGGTAAACTACAAGCTATGCCAATAATGAATTTGATTTGGAATGAAGATTTTTTCTGGAACGGAAGATCCAAAAGTTTAGAAAACCAAGCATTAGAACCTGTAGAAAATCCTATAGAAATGAAAGCGCATTGGAATATAGTAATTGATAAAATTAAAGACGATAAGGTTTATCAAGAAATGTTTGATGATGCTTTTCCTGAACAAGAAATTACTAAAGAACTAGCCGTAGATGCAATTGCTCAGTTTGAAAAAATTTTAATTTCTTCAAATTCTAAGTTTGATAAATTGTTAATTGGCGAATATGCAATGACAGAGCAGGAGCAAAGAGGAAGAGCCTTGTTTTTTTCTGAAGAAGCAGATTGTTTTCATTGTCATACAGGAAATTTAATGACAGATTTGAGTTTTCATAATAACGGACTTGATGCAAACCCAAAACCTGGATTAGAAACTGTAACAAATAATGAAAACGACAAAGGAAAATTTAAAACACCATCTTTGAGAAATCTTGCTGCCACAGCACCTTACATGCACGATGGTAGATTTGCAACGCTAGACGAAGTACTAGATTTTTATAGTTCTGGCGTGCAAGTTTCACCAACTATAGACGAATTGATGAAGCAAGGAACTAATGGTGGTGTACAATTAACAGAACAAGAAAAGGAAGACTTAAAAGCGTATTTATTGTTATTTAACGATCCAAATTTCCTAACAAATCCGGCTTTTGCAAGTCCTTTTTAGCAAAACAAAACACAAGCGAATGTTCGTTTATGTTTAAATGAAAAGCCTTCAGTAAATAATTTTTGTGTGGAGCTACTACACAAACTCTTATTCGAGATAACTCATCTTTGTATTTAAATGGAGCAATTAAAATATTGTCTTTAAAAGAAAGATATTCTTTACCATACCATTTAAAAGCAGCTTCTTTCATTGCCCAGCAAGTTATGGCGTGCTTTATTTTGTTGTCGTTTTCTAAAAAAATAATTTCTTCTTCATTCAAAAATTTATCTGTAAGGCGAAGTACTTTTTCTCGCATAGGTTCTATATCTACACCTACATTATACTGTTTGGAAACTATACAAACAGCATAGTCTGCACAATGAGAAACCGAAATAAAAGCTGATTTAGATTTTATAAAAGGCTTTCCATGTTCGTTTTTTACAATTTCTTCATCGCCAATCATTTGTTTTGTCAAATAACTGCCTGCTATCCATTGTAATTTCCTGTATTCTCTTTTTATTTTTAAATACCGTGCTTTTTCACTTTCATACAAGTTAGTATTTTCTTCAAAAAATTCTAAAGACTCTTCGATTTTCCAAACTTTGAGTTGGAAATGTGGTTTTTGAATATCTAGGACTAAAGGCATTGCTATTTACGATTTTTGATTTACGATTTACGTAAATTCAGTTTTAGAATAAAATTCTGTTTCAAAAATAATATTTATTTGTTACTTTTGGATAATGAGTTTATTGGAGGTAGTTTGTTTATTCAGTTTTATGATTTTACTTTTTTCTTTTCTGTTTAATAAAACAGTTAAAGATACAAGAAGTATTAATAAGAATAAGGAAAGACAATCAGATCAACTCTTTACCAATGATAATTATTACAGTTCTTATTTAGAAGACATCAAAATAATACGAAAACGGACTTTTATTGTCTTTGTAATATCTGGTATTTTATTAATTATGAGTGAGGTTTTAAGAAATGAAGTTTCTTGATAAAAATGTTTATTTTATAAAATAATCAAAGTGAGATTTCTCCTTGCGTCGAAATGACATTCTCTTGTATTAAACGTACTTAGAAATCCTTATAGAATTACAAATTCGTAGATCGTAAATCGTAAATCAAAAATAGAATTATCCTTCCAAATTAATAGTAAAAGAAAACATTCTAGAAAAGAGTTTATCTATTGCTCTACTATAAATTAGGCCTTCATTTGGTCTTTTTACGTCCATAAAACTATGAAATACCTTTATTTCTGGTGAGAATACAAATGTTGGGAAAAACACTTGAAAGCCAAAACCCATTTCGCCGCCAAAATCGTGTGGGTTAACTAGTATCTGATCTCCGTTGTTTCTTTCGTTTGATTGTGCGTTTAAATCGAAATTGTAACGCAAACCACCTAAAACATAAAACCTAAAATCTTTAATGGGTTTAGATTTGTAACGAACAGTTAGCGGAAACGAAAGATATATTGAATTTACTTTTTTTGCTGGTTTTACTTCTTCTCCATTAATATCTGTAAATTTTATTTCTTTATCGCTAAAAGTAAGCGATGGTACAAAACGTAAATCTATAAATTTATGAAACTGAATATTGGTAACAATTCCCAAATCGAAACCGCCACCAAACCTTGTTGATATTAGTTTTACACTATCGGGAACTGATGCATCTAGCTTTGGTTTGCGAACTATAGTGTAGTCTGCCATATTGCCGCCCATTGCTATGCCAAAATAAATGAGTTTATTTCCTTTAGAAATATAGTTCATTTGTGCATTTGCGGTAGCAAAGCCAGTTATTAATATGATGAGTAAAATTATTTTTCGCATACGTACATTGCACATGTTCCAAAAGTTAGTGGTGTGTATTTAACGTTATTATAACCAACTTTATTTAAAATAGCAACAAATTTTTCTCCTCTTGGAAATTTTTCTACAGATTCTGGTAAGTAGGAGTAAGCTCTATCGTCTTTAGAAAAAATTTTTCCTATAAAAGGCATAATTACTTTAAAGTAAAATCCAAAAATTTGTTTCATAGGAAAAGCATCAGGTTCTGATACTTCAAGTACTACTAATGGCGCACCATCTTTAAGCACACGTTTCATTTCAGAAAGTCCTTTTTCTAAATCGCCAAAGTTTCTTACACCAAAACCAGCCGTCATAGCATCAAAAGTATTGTCTTCAAAGTGTAGGTTTTCAGAATCTCCTTTTACCCAATCTATATTTGTTATCCCTTTTTTCTTAGATTTTGCTCGTCCTACATCTAGCATTTTATCACTTAAATCTAGCGCAACTAGTTTTTCTAGTTTTATTCTTTTTACAGTGTCTACGGCAAAATCTCCAGTTCCAGAAGCCATATCCATTACTACTTTTGGATTGTACTTGGCTATATGTTTTATAGCTTTTCTTCTCCAAAGATTGTCTATACCTGCAGAAAGTAAATGATTTAAAAAATCGTAGTTGTGTGCTATGTTATCAAACATATCTTCAACTTGTGTTTTTTTAGATTCGTCTGTTTTGTTGTATGGTGTTACTTGTTTAGCCAAAATGCGTATTTTTGCGGTGAATTCGATACAAATTTAAGCTTAATACTTTATTTTTTGCTAAAATACCAATTGAACTACAAAATAAAACGCCTTTTTTAAGCATTTTCAACAAAAAATAACATGATAATTAATACTGCTGAATACACCAATAGCTATGTAGATTGGAAAAAGTGCCCACAAACTAATTTTCCAGAATATGCATTTATAGGAAGATCAAATGTTGGGAAATCTTCTTTAATAAATATGATTACACGCAGAAAAGCCTTAGCAAAAGTTTCAAACACACCAGGAAAAACGCAATGCATCAATTTTTTTGATATTAATGACGACTGGCATTTGGTAGATTTACCTGGTTATGGCTATGCAAAAACATCTCGTTCTAATAGGCATAAGTGGATGAAGATGATAAAAGATTATATGGAAAACAGAAATAGTTTGCTGTATGTTTTTCAATTGATAGATTCTAGGATTCCACCACAGGAAATAGATATAAATTTTATAAACTGGATGGGAAGTAAAGGAATACCATTTGTGTTGGTTTTTACAAAAAACGATCACCCCAAAAAGAATAAAGGAAATAGACTAGCTTTTGAAAAAGAACTACTTAAAACTTGGGAAGATTTGCCTAGAAAATTCATTACTTCATCTGCAAAAAACCAAGGTGGAGAAGAAATACTTCGCTTTATAGAAAAAACAAATAGAGAAATGCTCGAAATATAATTTGTTAGAGGAGAAGTTTGCCAATAGAAAAAATGCAGCATGTTTTTTGCGAAAAAGTACTCTGGTACAAATATAGTTTTGGCTAAAACCATAATTACTAAATGCTATCAATTGGCTTAAAATCAATTATTATTCATTGATTTTAATATAGTTTACGAAAAAAAGCTATCTCCTATAAACAATACCTAAAAGAATTATACTTATAAGAGCTAGTGGCATTTCGCCATGAATTTCCCATTCTGTTTCGCCATAAGCACCAAAACGTTTACGAGCTATATTATCAGTAATTTCATATTCTTTTTTATAGTCGCTATTAAAAACTTGACGCAAAATATTTCCTTCCCATCTCCAGTTGTTTCTAGGGTGTCCGCCCCAGTAGGGTTTTATTTCTTCACCGTCCCAAGTCCACTCAGTTTCAATACGACTATTCCACTGTGGTTTTATAGTGCTGCCGTCATAAGTCCACACATAAAAAGGGTCATTGTCATAAGCTTGGTATAAAACTTCACCATTCCAAAGCCAAACGTTTAAAGGGTCACCAAAAACTGGTTTCATAAAACCAATAATACCATCTGGTAAAACTTCATTTGAGTTATTTGCTTCTAATGATTTAGAAAATACGTTTTCTAAATCAAAATAGTCCCACATATAAAACAAGACAAAACTAATTTGAAGTGTAGAAACATCTTCGCTATCTAAAAAAGCTATTAAACTATCAGTTTGGGCATTGTAAAAAGATGTAAAACCATCTTGTTTTTTGAAGTTTACAACTAATATATCTTCTCTATTTTTTCGCCAATAAATCTGTTCTTTTTGTATAAGCCATTTTGGACTCGTAGATATATTTTCATTGATAAGTGTTTTGTATTTACGATTGTCAATCGTTAATACAATATCATTTCTATTGTTAGATTTTTCTTTAAAAACAATTTGACCTTTTAAATTAAATAAAGGCACATTTTCATTACTGTACAAAACATTTTCATTTAAACTAGCAACTGTTTTTGCTTCAGTGTTTTTTAATGAAATTTGTGCAAAAATTATATTTATTTGCACTATAAATAAAAGAAATAAAATGTTTCTCATTGCTGTAAATATAATATTTTTAGAATTAAACCTTAACTTTTTATAACAAGGCTTACCTTTGTAATATATTTTTTATAAAAACTCAATTCATTATATTATGACTGATTCTAAAAATGAAAAAAAAGATTCTTGGCTTTCAAAACTAGGAAAAAAATCTTGGTCGCTAGTAGAACGTTTTTTTGAATCGCTTAAATTTAAGAATGACGATTTATGGTATCAAAAAGGCTTAAAAATTTTAATCCGTGTTATTAGCACACTCATATTAATAGCCTTGTCGCCATTAATTATTACCACTATTATTTTAATTATAGCTTTGGCTTCATAAACTATTGTGCATTTAATTTGTCGTCCATTTTTTCTTATTTGTTTTTCAATTTTTGTAATTCATCAAATTATAGAAAAACTTTTCCAGTTTCATATTTTATATCTCGACAATTATTTAGATTCTTTTTTGTGTTTCCCTATTATACTAACACTTTATTTAGTAGAAAGAAGAATTTTATTTAAAAAACCTAATTACGTATTTACCCTTTTTGAACTTATAGTAGTCAGCATTGCTTTATCAACGTTTTTTGAAGAACTATTACCTCATATTTCAAATCGATTTACGAAAGATTACTACGATTATATTGCTTTAGGTCTTGGGAGTATATTTTTTTGGTTTTTTGGGAATAAACATAATGAAATTAATGCTTCTCAGTAATGTTTTTTATTTTAATGCTATTCCCTTTAATTCTTTTTAGGGGCTCTTGTCTAAATAGTTTGTCTACTTGAACAAGTGCATACATTTTTTTAAAAGAAAAATTGTTTTTGTTTTTAAAAAAATATTACAGATTAGAATGTTTTTTAACCAAAAGTTGAAAATCCTTTTCTTCGATAGGTTTTGTTATTAAGTGTAATATTTCTTTTTCCTTGGACATTGTTTATTAAAGGTTGCAGTAGTTTAATTTTTGACAAAAAAAAAGGGAAGCAATAAAGCTTCCCTTTTTTTCAATAAAATTATTACTTTATCATAACTTTAGAAGTAGCTAAAGTTCCTTCATTATTTTTAACATTAACTAAGTATATACCTTGAGTTAAAGCTGAAGTATTGAAAGTTGTTTTATCATTAGTTAAAGTGTTTGTTTTAACAACTCTACCTAAAACATCTACCAATTCTACAGAAATAGTTCCAGATAAAGAAGTATTAACTTCAACATTCAATTCATTGATTGCCGGATTAGGGTAAGTGTTAAATAAAGATACATTTTCAACATCTACAATACCAACGTTATAATTTTCTGGTGTGTTGTTAGCATCACTCTTATCAGAACCTGATAAATCTTCAACAACATCAGTAAACCCATCACCATCAGAATCTTCACTTGCATATAATTTGTTAACTGAAAGTGTAGTGTAAGCTGAAGTATTTTCAACTAATACATCACCAGCTGCATTTCTTACAATAATTCCTCCAGATCCGTCACCAAAACTATCAGTTAAGTCTATTGTGTAGCAAGCATCGAAACTTGGAAGTGTGAAAGTAATTATTTCATTTGCAGTTGCACCTGCATAATCTCCAGCTACAGCAGAAGATAAAACAGTACCACTTTCATCTTTAATAGCATAACCAGTTTCTTCTGGGTAACTAGTTAAAATTAATTCTATTTCAATGTCTAAGCTTTCAGAAATTGCATAAGATTTTGTTCCCGTTGCACCATTGTTCAAGGTGTTATCATCAGCACCACCGTTTGCCGAAGTTATCTCGGCTTCTACAGTTTGTGTTCCGACACCATTAAAAACTACCGCAGATGCATCAACAGTTTCAACACCACCGCTTGCTAAATCTCCAGTCCACTCAATAGTTTCAGTAACTACACCATCAACCATTACTTCAACGCTAGCAGAAGTCAAATTAGTAGAACCAATATTTTTGATTTCTAAAGAAGGTACCCAAGTGTTAGTTTCTGGACATTCTTGAGTAACATTAACATTAAGCATTCTTGCATCGTTAACAATACTAGAAGTTACACCACAACCGTTACCAATATTTAATAAAGGTGTTGGGTCAGTTCCAATACCACCAGTTCTGTCTTCCCATGATCCATCAGGGCAAACTACTGTAAAGTAAGGAATAGAACCTGTATAAGCAAATTCATTTGATTTTACAGATGTGTTGTTGTCTCCTATAATTACAGGGTTTGGAATACCATAAGCATCAATAATTTCTTGCTCATTAGTAGTTGCTTGATCTGTTTCTATAGAAAAAATCATATAAGTTTGATCTCCTAAAGGTCCGTGATCTACCCAAATTTCATCTAAACCAGGAATAGAACTAAGACAAGGTCCACACCAAGTAGCCCAGAAGTCAAATATTAAAATAGTATTGTCAGCTTGTAACTGACCTAAGTCATAAACTTGACCGTCAATAGCTGTTAAGCTTCTACCAGATAAGTCGATAGTTCCAGTCGCAGCATTTGTTGCCATAAAAGGAAGCATTAAAGCTAATGCTAAAACGTAGTAAATTTTTTTCATCTTGTTGATTTTTTGTTTAAATTATTTAATAAAATGATTTCAAAATTAAGAAATTATAAGTACTAAACAAGTCTTTTGAAGTTTTTATTAGCACTTAATGTGTTAAATTCCTTAAAATTAACTTTTGAAATGTACTTTTTGTAGATGTAACACTAACAATTATAGGTCCTTGATAATCAAAACCCATTTTTAATTTTAATGTTTTCGAATCATTAAAACTATTTTTTTGTAATAATTTACCTTGTAAGTTGTAAAATGCTATACTACCAACTACATCTTTTAAACCTTCAATAATAATTAAATCATTAGCAGGGTTTGGATATATAGAAATTTCAGACTTAATATATAAATTATGATTACTAAGCGTAGAAGTTGTGTCTTTTTCTTGAAATCGAACTAGAAATTGACCCATCATTCCTTCATCTTCGTGCATAAGCATATGGCAATGGTACATATATGGTATCGTATCATCATAAAAATCTTCAAACTTAGTTATGAATTTAATAGTTTCATTAGATTTAACAAGAACTACATCTTTTTTTCCTAATTCATTTTGAGGAACAATAGTTCCAGATCTTTCAATAATATAGAATTGAACATCATGTATATGGAAGGGATGAGCAATTCCAGAATGATTAAATATTTCCCAAACTTCAATATCGTGAAGTAAAACAGTATCGTTAATATAAGACATATCAAAAAACCTGTCATTAATAGTGAATGGACCCATAACAGCATTTACTGGATTTGTTAATCCAAAATTTAATTGAAAATGTCTTAATCTATCGGCTTCAGATTCTGAATAAGGAACAAGGTTATTTAATACAGTAGGAATAGAATGAATAGAATTTGGTGTTTCATTTTGAATATAAAATTTCAACACTTCAAAATTATTTCCGTTTAAAGGATTACTTGAATAACCAGGAATAATTTGAACAGGAGAAGTACCTTCACTTTTTGCGCCGTAGATACCTTTTTGAATTTCATTTGCAAAACTCATTAATTCAACAGAATCACCAACCATATTTGAAAAGTCTATTAGTAGTTCTGCTCTTTCTCCTGGAGCCAACATTAACCTATTCAATTCTACAGGAGAATTCAATAATCCACCATCTGATGCTATTTGATGAAAATTAGCACCATTTGACAATCCTAAATTATAAACTCTTTGAGAACCAGCATTTAAAACTCTAAATCGAACTATTTGAGCAGGTACATTTAAAAAAGGATCTATAGTAGCATTAACCATTTTAATAGAATCAAATTGATTGTGTCCTAATATTATTTGACTGTCAATATCAAAAGCTTTAGTTTGAAGAATTAGCGGAAAATCATCAACACCGTATGTTCTTGGTAAATTTAAGCTTGCTTCGTTTTCATCTTTAACAATAATTATCCCTGCCAAACCTTTCATTACATGATTATTTGTTCTTCTATGTAAGTGAGGGTGATACCAATAGGTTGCCGCATCGTCTCTTATTTTAAAACTAGGAGACCAAGTTTCATTCATTAATATTAAGGAGTGTGGACCACCATCGTTTTCTGGAGATACGTGCAAACCGTGCCAATGCATAGTAGTCGTATCATTAATTTTATTGATAACATTAAATTGAATGCTGTCTC
>CAKZQD010000088.1 GCA_937139485.1 uncultured Bacteroidota bacterium
AGTCAATAATAATTTGACGAACTTCCTCTAAATCATCATTTTCCAAAGCTTTTTGAAAACGAGCTTCAATTTCATCCATTTGAGCTTGTCTTCTCAGTACATTTCCATTAGTTGCTCTAAATTCGTCTTCATTAAAGGCATCACCAAAACGTTTTTTAGCTTTAGTAATATCTTTTACAATTTTTTGATTGATTTTTTCAACAAAATCTTCTATCAATACATCTGCTCTATATCTTTTTTTAGAATCTTTATTGTCTATTAAAGGATCGTTAAAAGCATCTACGTGCCCAGAAGCTTTCCAAGTCTGCGGATCCATAAAAATAGCAGAATCCAAACCAACAATATTTTCGTGCATCTGCACCATAGCTTTCCACCAGTATTGTTTAATATTGTTTTTAAGTTCTACACCATACGAGCCATAATCGTACACAGCCGCTAAGCCGTCATATATTTCTGAAGATGGAAAAATAAAACCATATTCTTTAGAATGAGCAATTACTTTCTTAAATAAATCATCAACTTTTGTAGACATTTTAATGCTTGTTTTAATATGAGCTGTAAAAGTAGAATTTTATCATTAAATAAACCCAATTCAAAACAAAGTTTTTTATGACGCTCAAGCGGGCTATCCACTATATCTTTTTTTTTCTAAAAAACAAAAAAAAGGATGCCGTTTCTATCCCTAGCGCAGTGAGCGTGCAAAATTTTCTGGATTAGTTAAAATATTAGTTTTTAAGAAAGTATACAATAAACAAAAAAGGCTAAACAATTATTATATCGTTTAGCCTTTTTTTAGTTTGAGTCACAAATAATCAATTTAGATTATTTATGCTTGTTGTATAATAAATTTTAAATACTTCAAAAATTAGAACTAGGTCTATTTTTATGAGCTTTTTTTAAAATTACATCATTCCCGGCATTCCACCTGGCATACCGCCCGGCATTCCTGCTGGTGCAGCTGCTGCAGCTTCTTGTGGTTTGTCTGCTATTACACACTCAGTAGTCAAAAGCATACTAGCTATAGATGCTGCATTTTCTAAAGCTACTCTGGTAACTTTTGTTGGATCTATAACTCCAGCTTTTTTCAAATCTTCGTAAGTATTTGTTCTTGCATTGTAACCAAAGTCTTTTTTACCTTCCATTACTTTATTTACTACTACAGAACCTTCTACACCAGAGTTGTTTGCTATTGTTCTTAAAGGCTCTTGTATAGCTCTTTTTACAATATCAATTCCAGTATTTTGGTCTTCGTTTTCTCCAGTAAGTTTTTCTATACTAGAAATTGCTCTTACCAAAGCAACACCACCACCTACAACAATACCTTCTTCAATAGCAGCTTTTGTTGCAGCAAGTGCATCATCAACTCTATCTTTCTTTTCTTTCATTTCTACTTCTGTAGCTGCGCCAACATAAAGTACAGCAACTCCGCCAGCCAATTTTGCTAAACGTTCTTGTAGTTTTTCTTTATCGTAGTCCGAAGTTGTAGTTTCTATTTGAGCTTTAATTTGTTTTACTCTTGCTTCAATGTTTGCTTTTTTTCCGCTTCCGTTTACTACTGTAGTGTTGTCTTTATCTAATACTACTTTTTCTGCAGTTCCTAAGTGTTCAAGCTCAGTTTCTTCTAGTTTCATACCGCTTTCTTCGGTAATTACTTGTCCGCCAGTTAAAATAGCAATATCTTGAAGCATAGCTTTTCTTCTGTCTCCAAATCCTGGAGCTTTTACAGCAGCAACTTTAAGCGTTCCTCTCATTTTATTTACAACCAAAGCAGTTAATGCTTCGCCTTCTAAATCTTCTGCAAGTATCAATAATGGTTTTCCAGATTGTGCTACTTTTTCAAGTATTGGCAACAAATCTTTCATTACACTAATTTTTTTATCGTAAATTAAAATGTAAGGAGATTCTAATTCTGCTTCCATTTTTTCTGTGTTTGTTACAAAATATGGCGATACATATCCTCTGTCAAATTGCATACCTTCTACAATGTCAACATAAGTATCTGTACCTTTTGCTTCTTCTACAGTAATAACACCTTCTTTGGTAACTTTTTCCATAGCTTGTGCTATTAAATCACCTATTTCGTTATCGCTATTTGCAGAAATAGTTGCAATTTGTCTAATCTTGTCAATTTTGTTTCCTACAATTTCAGATTGCTTAGTTAAGTCTGCAGAAACGGCTTCTGTAGCTAAATCTATTCCTCTTTTAATATCCATTGGATTTGCTCCAGCAGCTAAAGATTTAAATCCTGGAGTTATCATAGCTTGTGCTAAAACGGTTGCGGTAGTTGTACCATCACCAGCTGCATCATTGGTTTTAGAAGAAACTTCTTTTACCATTTGTGCACCCATATTTTCTATTGCATCTTCAAGTTCTATTTCTTTAGCAACAGAAACACCATCTTTGGTTACTGCTGGTGCGCCATAAGGTTTTTGTATAATTACATTTCTTCCTTTTGGTCCTAAAGTTACTTTTACGGCATTTGCTAATTGATCTACACCAGCTTTTAGTTTTTTACGTGCTTGCGCATCAAATTCTATTTGTTTCGACATATTCTTTTTTAGTTTGGTGTTTGGTGTTTGATGCTCGATGTTTTTCAGCGTTTCAAATCCAAACTGTTTAAATTTATTTTATTTCAGTATGAAAGATTGGCTAGTTAAAAAAAAACTTCCAAACCTCATTTTCGGAGTAAATATTGGTAAGTCATGAAAAACTTCCAACACCCAACTTCCTACTTCCAACATTTCACCCAATTACAGCAAAAATGTCTGATTCTTTAAGGATTAAGTAGTTTTCTCCATCAATTTCTACATCAGTTCCAGTAAATTTTCCGTAGATAACTTTTTCACCTTCTTTTAATGACGTAATGTTGCTAATAGCTACTACTGTTCCTGTTTGTGGCTTTTCTTTTGCAGAATCTGGAATGTATAGACCAGAAGCTGTAGTTTCTTCAGCTACATCTGGTTTTATTACTACACGCATGTTCAATGGTCTAATTTTTACTTTACTCATAATGTATATTTTTAGTTTTTAAAGTTTAAATCTGTTTTTAGAAATTGCATTTATTATGCCAATTGATTTGCTTTGTTAATATGTCATTAAAAATGACAAGATTGCATATTTGGAATCAAAATTTTACATAAGTGACACTTCAATGGCTTTGAAAATTTAAAATTCTATTCAACAAAAAAAGGAGTACAACATTGTACTCCTTTTTCTTACTTATTTTATAAATGGTTTATTCGTTAACCATGTCAATTCTTGTTTTTTCTGGCGAAGTCATATCGTCTGCACTTCCTATTTGTGTTACAGAAACTAGGCTCAATACTAAAATAGCTATTGCTAAATACCAAGTTGCTTTTTCTACTATATCTGTAGATCTACTTGCACCAAAAACTGAGTTTCCAACGCTACCTAAAGAAGCATTTAAACCACCTCCTTTTGGGTTTTGAATTAAAATAACCAATCCTAAAAGAACTGCCACTATCAACATTACTATTATAATAACTGTATAAACCATAATCTATATATACTTTTTAATTTTTTCTATTTGACGTGCAAAGTAAATACTTTTTTGCGGATATTTCAAACCTAATAGAGAATAAACGTCAATTGCCTCATTATATTTTTGTTGAACTACAAAAATTTCTGCTAATGTTTCAGAAACTATTGTTCGTTTTTTAGTGTCTGTTTTAGTATCATTTTGTATTTTGTTTCTTTTCTTTTTTCTTTTCTTTCTTGTTATTTGAGAAGAAATAAAACTATCTAATGGATCTGCAGAAGCCTTCATTTCTTGGTGCATTTCTGCTTCTATCATTCCCGATGGGTCTATTGGTATTCTTTCAATTTCTTCTTTTTCATTATTTTTTGCGGGCTCAATTACTTGTTTCTCAAGTTTTATTTCATCGCTTAGGCTTGGTGTGTTTTTTAATTTTAACCAATCTATAAAGTCTAACTTTTCTTCCTTTTCTTCAAATTGATTTTCTTCTGAAATAAATTTTTGTACAATTTCTTCTTGCTCTTTTATTAGCTTTTCAATTTCTTTTTTTACTGGCGCAACTTCTTTTTCTAAATTTTCTTCAATTTTTTGCTGCTCTTTTTTCTTTTCTAAATTTCTTTCTTCTTTTTCAATTAGTTTAGAAAGTATTGGGTTTTCTATATTAGGAACTATTTCAATGTTATCAGTTACAATTTTTTGTGGTTCATTTTTTTCTTCATTAACTAAGTACTCAGTATTTTTTTGTTCTGGTTTTGTTGCTTTAAGGCTTTCTTTTTCTTTTATAGTTTTAGCGGTCTCAGTTTTAAATAGTTCTTCTTGCAATTTTTTCATTGCATCTATTCGTTTGGCATCTTTTGTTGAATCAACTGAGGTATTTGCCATTTTTGTTTCAAAAAGTTCATCTTGAAGCTTCTTCATTGCTTCTTTTCTTCTAAATTCCTTTTCTATATCTGCATTGTTTGTTGGAATATTTTCAGTAGTTTTTTCGGAATTATTTTCTGAAATAACAGATTTATTGGTTTGTTTAGAAAATTGTTGTTGTTCAGTTTTTTCAGTTTTATTTTTTAATTCTTGTGTTTCTTGTTTTAAAGATTTTTTTAGTTTATTTATTTCTATTGGTGTTTCAACAATGATTTTTTCTTTTGTAAAAACAGGCTTTTTTTCTATTATTTCTTCTACATTATTATCTAGTTGTTCTATTTTTATTGTAGAACTACTTATTTTTTCTTTTTCAAACTTTTCTTTTGAAGCAATTTTAGTTTCTTCTGGCTTTTCAAAATAATGTTCTGTATAAATATAATCGTGTAGTGTAGCTCTATCTTTAACTTGTGTGGCTATTATTGGTAATTCTTGTTTAAAAATATCATTATCCTCTTTGTTTAGAATATAGGCTTTCATTAAATGTGCTGTATGAAATGCCGGATATTTTGCTATAATTGCTTCTATTTCTGAAACGGAAACTGCTTGTAAAGTTGTTTTATTTTGCAGAGCACTTGATATTATATTGTTAGATAAATTTACCACTTTGCAAATGCTTTATTAAAAATATCGTCAACTAAAAGTGTATTTATTGTGCTTATAGATTCTTCTTCTATGCTTGTTAAATCTATATCTACACTATGTTCTGCTATGTTTTGAAAGTCAGTTTCCCAAGAATCGTCTTCTACTAAATTATTTTTGTAGTTCACTTTTACATTCATGGTTATTCGTCTAATATCTGAAGATTCATCTCCGGTAGGTGCTTGAACGGTGTAATAGTATTGAATTATTTTACCACTAAAATTTACATCTGCTTTACTTTCGTCTTCTACCATTACCAAATTTGTTTCACGAAGCATTTTATCTCTTAGTGCATCTGTAAATAAATCGCCCATTGTGGCAATTCCGTTTCCACTTACATTGTCGAAATATTTTATAGAAAATGTTTTGATATTTGGATCAATATTAGCACCAGAAAAAGAATATTGTACACTACACGCAGTAAGCGATAGTAGTGTTATTATTATAATTGCAAAGCTTGTTTTCATTAGATAGAAATATTGTATTCTTTAATTTTTCTGTAAAGCGTTCTTTCAGAAATTTGTAACTCGTTGGCGGCTTTTTTTCTTTTTCCTTTAAATTTTTCAAGCGCTTTTATAATCATTCGCTTTTCCATATCTGCCAAAGATAGTGTTTCTTCTACTTCTTCTGTATGATGTAAGTCTTCATTCTTAGTCATTATAATGTGTGAATCTTCTTTTTCTTGCACGTATTGTGTTTTGTTAAAAGAATTTGATGTTGGAAAGTTTTGTAATTCTCTTAAATTTGGTGCAGAAGTGTTATGGTCTTCAGAAATAATATCATTTAACTGTTCGGAAGAATAGTTTCCAGTTTTTGCCATTTGAAGTACAAACTGTTTTAAATCATTCATGTCTTTTTTTAAGTCAAACATGATTTTATACAAAATTTCTCTTTCCGAAAACGAATCTCCACTTCCAGAACCATTTCCGCTATCTACCATTTTAGGTAAATTCCTTCTTTGAATACTTGGAATTATTTTTAAAATATCTGCCGCAGATACTTCTTCAGAATTTGATAAAATAACAATTTGCTCGGCAGCGTTTTTCAACTGGCGCACATTTCCTGGCCAGTCGTAGGTATACAATAAATCTTGGGCATCTTTTGAAAGAGAAACCAAAGGAATTCTATTTTTTTCTGAAAAATCTGAACTAAATTTTCTAAATAATAATTCTATATCCAAACCTCTATCTCTTAGTGCGGGAATTTCTATAGGAACGGTACTTAATCTGTAGTATAAATCTTCCCTAAATTTTCCAGAATCTATTTTTTTCAATAAATCTTTATTGGTCGCAGCTACAATTCGTACATCTGTTTTTTGCACTTTTGAAGAACCTACTTTTATAAATTCTCCGTTTTCTAATACTCTTAATAGTCTTGCTTGTGTTCCTAAGGGAAGTTCTCCAATTTCATCTAAAAAAATGGTACCACCGTTTGCGGTTTCAAAATATCCTTCTCTTTTTCCTAAAGCACCAGTAAAAGCTCCTTTTTCGTGTCCAAAAAGCTCAGAATCTATTGTTCCTTCTGGAATAGCGCCACAGTTAATGGCTATAAATTTATTGTGTTTTCTAGGGCTTAAAGAATGTATAATTCTAGAAAAAACATCTTTTCCTACACCACTTTCTCCTTGTATAAGTACCGATAAATTTGTAGGTGCTACACGTTCTGCTATACTTATGGCATAGTTTAGTGCAGGTGCGTTACCTATTATCGAAAATCGTTGTTTTATTGTTTGTATATCCATTTTTTTAGTTCTCAGTATTCAGTTGCAGTCATCAGTAATCGTCATTGCGATGAGGCACGAAGAAGCAATCTTTCAGTTTTTATTCAAATTTTATTTGTATTCGTCTTAAAGGTTCCGCACATTCCTCTCTTGAGAGAGGCTAGGAGAGTGTTGTTCCAGTTATATTATTCACAATTTTTTTATTAAATGCATTACTAAACCATAATCTATTGTTATTTTATCTCCATAATTTATTGGTTTAGAATTATATATTGCTCCATTACCATCTGGAATATAATTTCTTCTAGCATAAAGTATTTGTGCTTTTCCAAAATCTTGAGTTATGTTATATCCAATTCCTGCAAAATCCGATTTCTGTTTTATTCTTTTTTCAGCTTCGTCCATTAAAAGTGTGCCAATTCCTTTTCTTTGAAATTTTTCTAAAACATTAAAATCTACTATTTCAGGAATGTTCTTTTCATTAAAAGACTTATAATGAGAATTCCAATTTATAGTTAAATAGCCAGCAAATTGATTTTCAATATTGGCTATAATCACATCTCTTTCTCCAGAATTATGGAATTCTAAGTATTTTAAATATTGGCTCGTTGGTTTGTTCCAATTCTGAGCTTCAAAAGCTTTAGATATTATTTCACAATCCTCTAGTTTTATGTTTCTAATGACACAATTCATAATTCATTTTCAATAACAAACACTTTCTTTTCTTTTATCTGAAAACTTTTAGTAGATTCTTCAAATATTTCTTTTTTTATAACAAATTCACCTGGTTTTATAAATTTCAATTTAAATGTTTGACTATATTCTTGTAATACAATACCTTGATTCATACTCATACTTGAAGAGCTTGATTTAGTTACAAGTTTGAAGTTTTCGTTTTCTTTAATTTCTAGATTCAAATATTCTTTATTATTTGATAATTTAAGTTCAATTATTGAATCTTTATATATACTGTCTGGAATTGTAAGTGCTAAATGATTTGTGTAGTCACTTCTCTCAATTACTACAATAGATATTTTATTTGATACTAGTTTCTTTCTGTTGATTTTAATTTTATAAGGTCCAAATTCATGTTTACCTAGAACATTGGGTCCAACTTGAAAACTAAATTTCTCTTTAGATTCAAAGCTTTGTAATCTTTTATCTTGATTAATTAATTCATCAAATCCATTTATTACTAAGTTTATTTTTACAAATTCACCTAAAAAAATAGTGTCTTTGGTGGAATACAACTCAAAAGAAATTGTTTTCTGTGCATTAATAATACCAGCAATTGTAATAAATATTATTGTTAATAATCTATTCATTGTAATTTGTCTAAAGTCCAACGTCCACTAAACTATTTCTCCTATCAAAACACTCTGTGTTCCTTTCAAAATTTTTACCATCACCAAATCACCGACTTTAGAATCTTTTCTTGGGAAAATTACCATATTGTTTTGGCTGTTTCTTCCTTGGTGGTCTTCGTCAGATTTTTTTGAAGTTCCTTCTACCAGTACTTCAAATATTTTTCCTTCGTCTGCCTTGTGGCTTTCTCTAGCTAGTTTGTTTTGAAGGTCTATTATTTCTTGTAGCCTTCTTTTTTTTGTTTCTAAAGGCACATCGTCTTCATATCTTTTTGCTGCCAAAGTTCCTGGTCTTTCTGAGTAGTAATACATATATGAAAAATCGAAACGAACTGTTTCCATCAAGCTCAAAGTGTCTTGGTGTTGTTCTTCTGTTTCGGTACAAAAACCTGCTATAAAATCAGAAGAAATTGTTGCTTCTGGCAAAATTCTTTTGATGGCCGCTATTCTGTTCAAATACCATTCTCTAGAATAGTTTCTATTCATTTTTTTCAATAATTCTGTATTTCCAGACTGAACTGGCAAATGTACGCTGTCGCAAATGTTGTCGTATTTTGCCATTACGTGTAGCACATCGTCTAGCATATCTTTTGGGTGCGAAGTAGAAAAACGAATACGCATTTTTGGTGCTTCTTGTGCTACCAATTCTAAAAGATTGGCAAAGTTTACCACATCATCGCTATCTTTTAAATCGATTAGTTTTTTTCCTTTCAGCTTTTCGTTTTCAGAAAAACGGTAAGAATCTACATTTTGACCCAAAAGTGTAATTTCTTTATATCCTTTTGACTGTAAATCTCTCACTTCTGCTAAAATAGATAAATGACTTCTGCTTCGTTCTCTTCCTCTTGTAAAAGGCACTACGCAAAAAGAGCAAATATTGTCGCAGCCTCTCATTATAGATACAAAGGCAGAAACACCATTTGAACCTAGACGAACAGGATTTATATCTGCATAAGTTTCTTCTCTTGAAAGTAAAACATTAACAGATTTTTGTCCACTTTCTGCTTCTGCAATCAATTCGGGTAAGTTTCTGTATGCATCTGGGCCTACTACTAAATCAACAATTTTTTCTTGTTCCAAAAATTGTTCTTTTAACCTTTCTGCCATACAACCCAAAACACCAATAATAGCAGATTTGTTTCGTTTTTTGATAACACCGTAGTTATTAAGCTTGTTTCTAACACGCTGTTCGGCATTGTCTCTAATAGAACATGTGTTTATAAAAACCAAATCGGCTTCATTAAAATCTCTAGTAGAAGCAAAACCTTCTTTGGCTAGGATAGAGGCCACTATTTCGCTATCGTTAAAGTTCATAGCGCAGCCATAACTTTCTATATAGTATTTTTTGCCATTGCTTTCTATTCCTTCTGGTAAATCTAAACTTAGTGCTTCACCTTGGCGAGATTCGTCAATAGTTTTTGCCTTGAAGTCTAG
The DNA here is from genome assembly GCA_937139485.1 of uncultured Bacteroidota bacterium. Classification (GTDB taxonomy): domain Bacteria; phylum Bacteroidota; class Bacteroidia; order Chitinophagales; family UBA8649; genus CAKZQD01. The sequence goes on from CAKZQD010000088.1 coordinate 9,575, forward strand.
CTTTAAATCATCTAAATTAAATGCAGTCATTCTGCAAAGATAAGCTTTTGTGACAAATTGTCAGCAGTTGAAAAGGTTAAAATTCGGAAAATTTTGTAATAATTGTATGTATTGTTTAATTGCTACTATTCACTTGAATCTTCTGCACTTTATTGTTCTTAATTCATTGATTTTAATTCTTTTTCTAGTAATTCAAGCTTTTTTTTCTTTATGATTTTTCCAAATACTAACAATTTTTTAATAAATTATAGTTTATTTGTTTTTAAATTTATAATGACTTACTTTTTATAGAAAATAAAAAAATCTATTTAAGATCAATTATTATCATTTTTAATATTTATATTTCGGCTGCCAGTTTTCACTTCCATTAGGAAATAAATCGAAGAAATGCCAAACTGGATTATACATATCACCAGGACCAAAACTGTCTTTTCCTGTTCGGTATATTTTCCCATCTTTTTTTATCAATGCAGATACACCCGGCCAATACATTGTTTTTTTGTCTTCTTTATCAAAAGCAAAACCTAAATCATGTGCAAAACTCGTATTGTGATAACTTAGTACATTATAATTCCAATTTCTAGGTTCGGTAAATGCTTTCATAGTTTCTAAGTCATCTGGAGTGGTTAAAACCCAAGGCATTTTGTTTGAAATAATTTCACTGTAACCTCTAAGTCCATCTGCCCACATAGTGCAGTAAACACAAGATTTTCCCATATTGTGAATAAGCAAAAGTTGGTCAGAATCTTCAAACAAGTCAAGCAATTCTTGCTTTTTTCCATTTCTGTCTATAAAAGAATAATTTTTAATTTCTTCAAGAGGTGCAGCTCTTTTAAGTGCTATAATTTGTTTTCTTTTTTCTTCAATTTCGGTATATAGTTTTTCTATTTCTGGTGTATGAAATTCCATAAATCTATTTTTTTGTAACATAAATATATGAAATTTATACTAAACTTAATTTTGACTAAAAATAAAGAATCACTTTTACTCTTATTAATACACACTATTTTTTTATTAAGGGTATTGGTTTTTTTGAATGATTTAACAAATGCTATATTTGTAATCTAAAATGTCAAACTTAGAATTAATTGTATCAATTTCTTTAATACACCTTGGAGCCGTAATGAGTCCTGGACCAGATTTTATTGTAGTAGTAAAAAACGCCTTAACATATTCCAGGAAAATAGGAGTTTACACAGCAGTAGGTATTGGATTTGGGATTATTGTACACATTTTATATACTTTTTTGGGAATAGGTATTTTAATAAAAGAAAGCCCATCTTTATACAATGTATTGAAATATATTGGAGCAGTTTATATTGTATATATTGGTGTAATGTCTTTTGTAGCAAAAACTGCTAAACAACAAATTATTACTGCTGAGCAGCAAAAAGAAATATCAAATTTTAAAGCTTTTAGAATAGGTTTTATTACAAATGCATTGAATGTAAAGGCTTCCATGTTTTTTTTGGGTTTATTTACCACAATGATTTCTCCTGAAACAAATAAAAACGTATTATACTTTTTAGCTGTCTTATTGGTTTTTCAAACAATATTTTGGTTTATATTAGTATCTCATTTTTTTAGTAGAGCAAAAATTCAAGAAAAATATTTTCAGTATGAAAATGTAATTAACAAAATTTTTGGTTTGTTACTTATTTTATTGGCACTTAAGATTTTGTTTTTTTAAAAAGCAATACATTTACTTCACAAAAAAATAAACTAACATTTTATGTCTATTGAAAAATTTAGAGAAGAAATAAATAAAGGATATACTTTTAAAGGAGATTCTTTGATGATTGGAGCAGCTATTTTAAATGGCGAACCTGTGGCAGATGCACAAATTAAAATTCCATTAAAAAGTTTAAATAGACATGGATTAATAGCTGGAGCTACAGGAACAGGCAAAACTAAAAGCTTACAGGTTTTTGCAGAACAACTTTCCGAAAAAGGAATTCCTACTTTACTAATGGATTTAAAAGGAGACCTTTCTGGTTTGGCAAAAGAAGGAAGTAATAACAAACATATAGAATGGCGACATGGTGCTATAGGTATTTCTTATGAACCAAAGCCAATGCCAGTAGAGTTAATGTCTATTTCTGAAGAAAAAGGCGTTAAGTTAAAAGCCACAATATCTGAATTTGGTCCAGTACTTATTTCTAAAATTTTAGATTTAAATACTACACAAAGCGGAATTTTGTCTATCATTTTTAAATATAGCGATGACAACAAATTGCCACTAGTAGACATTAAAGATTTAAAGAAACTACTTCAATTTGCCAAAAGTGAAGGTAAAGAAGAGTTTAAGGCAGAATATGGAACTATGTCTTCGGCTTCAATGGGAACTATTTTAAGAAAACTAGTAGAACTAGAACAACAAGGCGCAAATTTATTTTTTGGAGAAAGGTCTTTTGAAGTAGAAGATTTATTGAAAAAAACACACGATGGCAAAGGTCTTATAAACATTATTCGCCTTACAGATATTCAAGATAGACCAAAATTGTTTTCAACGTTTATGTTGAGTTTATTGGCAGAAGTATATCACGAGTTTCCAGAACAAGGAGATGCTGATAAACCAAAGTTGTGCATTTTTATAGATGAAGCACATTTGGTTTTCGACAATGCTTCAAAACCATTATTAGAACAAATTGAATCTATAGTAAAATTAATTCGTTCAAAAGGCGTTGGTATTTTTTTTGTAACACAAAATCCAACAGATGTTCCAGATGCTGTTTTAAGTCAATTAGGATTAAAAATACAGCACGCTTTACGAGCATTTACAGCAAAAGATAGAAAAGCAATTAAGAAAACTTCAGAAAATTATCCAATTTCAGATTTTTATAAAACTGATGAAGTTTTAACATCTTTGGGAATTGGAGAAGCATTAGTTACCTGCCTAAATGAAAAAGGTGTACCTACGCCACTTGCAGCTACTCTAATGCGTGCACCAAAAACTAGAATGGATATTTTAACAGTTTCAGAAATAAAAGAAGTAGTTAAGAAATCTAACTTGACAGCTAAATATAATGAAGATATAGATAGCGATAGTGCGTATGAAATGCTTAATAAAAAAATAGCAAAAATAAAGGAGAAACAAAAGAAAACAGAAGCCAAAGCACCTACAAAAAGAAAATCGAGCAAAAAAGAGACTAGTTTTATAGAATCTGTAAGTAAAAATACTATGGTGAGGCAATTAGGAAGAACCATAATGCGTGAGTTAACAAGAGGATTGTTAGGTAAGTTTGGTAGATGAAAAAAAAATAAAAAAACTTTCGATTTTATTTTTCTTTTTGCAGAAATAAATATTACATTTGCATTCCTTTAGAAAGGGAATAGTTCTAAAAAATAAAGAATAATAAGCGAGAGTAGCTCAGCTGGTAGAGCACGACCTTGCCAAGGTCGGGGTCGCGGGTCCGAGTCCCGTCTCTCGCTCAGCAAATATGTACGCCCGGATGGTGGAATTGGTAGACACGCAAGACTTAAAATCTTGTGTCCATTGGACGTGCGGGTTCAAGTCCCGCTCCGGGTACATCGTTGTTTATCAACGACTAACGCCTCATCGAAAGATGGGGCGTTTTTGTTTGTATAAGGTCTGTTACGGTATTGTTACAAAGATATTTCTTGAGTTATGAACTTAAAATTTTCTTTTTTACTTTTTCAAAATAGTCACATTTAAAGAAATTAAACTATGAAAACCGTATATTTGTGTTAAGCCTATAGTGGTTTAAAGCTAAAGTTATTGAGTGCTAAGTTTAAAGTCAATATTCTTAATAATTATTGCCTGAAAAAGTTGATAGAAGACAGTAGTCGAGTTATAATTTATTAGAATGATGATTTAGTGTCAGAGAATTACATAGTTGTATAGGTTTCATATTCTAAAGAAATTTTAAAAATGATAAAACATTTCAATAATAAAACGCAAAAAGTTGGAGATGATTTAAAAATTACTCTTGAAAAAGGAAGTAAAATAAGTATAGCAACAGCAATTTTTTCTATTTATGGATTTGAAAGTCTTAAGAAGGAACTCAAAAATATAGAGGAGTTAAGATTCATTTTTACTGACCCTACTTTTATTGAAATGGATAAGAAAAATCGTCAGGAAAAAATGTTTGAGATTTTAGCTAATGATAGGAAGAAATCTATTGGCGGTTCTCGTTTTGAAATCAATTTAAAAAATGAATTAAAAGGAAAGGCTATAGCTAAAGAATGTAGAAAATGGATTGAAGAGAAAGTAAAGTTTAAAACCAATGCTAAAAATGGTTTTATTCAACCTCAATTTATAGTAAAAAATTCAGAAGAAAATATTGCCTATAGTGGAATAAATGAATTTTCTAGTGCAGGTATAGGCTATGAAAAAGATAATGCCATACTAAATATGGTAACAAGATTTGATGATTTTCCAACTACTGAAGCTTTTTTAAAACATTTTGATGATGTTTGGAATGATGAGAAAATCTTAAAAGATGTAACAAAAGAAGTAAGTTCTTATATTGATAATTTATACAAAGAAAATGCTCCAGAACTTATTTACTATTTGGCTCTTTTCCATATTTTCGATGAGTTCTTAGAAAATATTACAGAAGATGAATTAGCTAATGAGCAAACAGGTTTTAAAGAATCTGTAGTTTGGAATACGCTTTATGATTTTCAAAAAGATGCTGTGTTAGGTATTATCAATAAACTAGAACGTTATAATGGTTGTATTCTCGCAGATAGTGTTGGGTTGGGAAAAACATTTTCTGCTCTAGGTGTAATTAAATATTATCAAGAGCGTAACAAAAGTATTTTGGTTTTATGTCCTAAAAAATTAGGCGATAACTGGAAGACGTTTTTGAGTAATTATGAAGATAATATTTTATTCAAAGATCGTTTTAATTATGATGTTTTGTATCACACAGATTTATCGAGAGAAAAAGGAATGTCTGGTGATACTGATTTATCAAGAGTAAATTGGGGAAATTATGATTTGGTAGTCATAGACGAATCTCATAATTTCAGAAATAACGACCCAAGAAAAGATAAAATAACACGCTATAAAAGGTTACTTCAAAATGTAATGCAGGCAGGTGTAAAAACAAAAGTTTTAATGCTTTCTGCAACACCTGTAAATAATAAATTTACAGATTTAAAAAACCAAATAGCTTTGGCTTATGAAGGTAAAACCAATGTTGTAGATGAAAAGTTAGACACTAATAAATCTATTGATTCAATTCTTAACAAAGCCCAAAGAACATTTAAAAAATGGTCTGATTTACCTGTAGAAGAAAGAACAAGTAAAGGCTTATTAACAGAATTAAATCAAAATTTCGATTTCTTCAAACTGTTAGATAATATTACTATTTCTAGAAGTAGAAAACACATAAGCAAATACTATGATACTAATGCTATAGGAAAATTTCCTAAAAGACTGCCTCCTAAAACGGTAGAATCTGAAATTACAAACCTTAAAGATTTTATTAAAATCAAAGAATTGTATAGCAAACTATCTATGCTTTCAATGTGTATTTATACGCCTTTTGATTATATTTTAGATGAAAAAATTCCTTTCTATTCAGAAGTTTATGATACAAAAATAGAAGGAAAAAGTAGTCTAAAACAAACCACAAGAGAAAAGAGTTTGCAAAAACTGATGCGTGTTAATTTATTAAAGCGTTTAGAAAGTTCGGTTGATTCTTTTCGTATTACATTAGA
>CAKZQD010000089.1 GCA_937139485.1 uncultured Bacteroidota bacterium
CATCTGGTGTTAAAAAAATAATTTCATCAAATTTTGCATCTTGCTCCAAATGGTTCAAACATTTTGCTAATGCTTCTGGCATCATAAGCATTCCTGCACCGCCACCATACTGGTAGTCGTCTATTTGGTTTTGTTTACCAACACCAAAATCGTGTAAATTTACTAAATTGACTTCTAAAATGCCTTTATCTTGTGCACGCTGAAGTATAGAATGACTCAATGGACTTTCTAGTAATTGTGGAACTGCCGAAATTATTGTAAATTTTATCATAGCTTTTTTTAGGCTAAATACATATCAATTAAACCTTCTGGAGCATCAATATTTACTTTTTTATCATTATCGTTTATTTCTAAAATAATATCTTCTGAGTAAGGTATTAATATTTCTTTTTCATTGAGTTCTATTACTAAAGTTGGTTGAATACTGTTTTCAATAATACCAATTACAATACCGATATTTCCTTTCGTATTATCGCTTACTTCAAAACCAATTAAATCTTCAAGGCTTTCTATTTTAGCAAAATAAGTTTCAAACAATTTTGCCTCACAAAACATACTAGCATTTTTAAATTTACCTGCAGATGCTTCATCATTAATGTCTTCAAATTTTATAAGTAATTGATCTTCTTGAATTTGACATTTTTCAACATAAAAAGGAACTGGTTTTCCTTCGATATGTAAAAATATAAATTCTGGTATTTTGTTTTCGATTACATCTACTTCTAATACTGCTTTAATTTCTCCTTTAAAACCGTGTACTCTACTTAGGAAACCTATTTTTATTAAATCAAACTTCATATCTGCTGTAAATTTAAGGCTTTAATTTGTAATGTATTAATAGAAACGATATAGCTTTCAATATTTCTAAAAAGTACGTAATATTGCAATCGTGAAAGAGTTATTTTATTTAAACAAATATTTTGTTAAATACAAAACCAGATTTATAGTAGGAATCTTGTTTGTAATACTTACCAATGTGTTTAAAGTGCTTTCGCCTCAAGTATTGGGCTATGCTATAGATTTAGTTTCAGAAAACTTGACTTTAACTAGAGCTTTTTCTGGTTTTGAACTCAAAGAAATTCTCACAAATTCTATTTATAAGAACATTCTAATTTTTAGTTTAGTTTATTTTGGAATAGCTTTATTGGCAGGTCTTTTTACTTTTTTAATGCGCCAAAGCATTATTGTAATGTCTAGGTTAATAGAAAATGATTTGCGAAATGAAATATATGAACATTACCAAAAGTTGGATCAGGCATTTTATAAACGAAACAACACAGGAGATTTAATGAACAAAGCTACAGAAGATGTTTCTAAAGTTAGAATGTATCTTGGCCCAGCTGTAATGTATAGTATTAATGTATTAATGCTGTTTAGTTTTGTTATTTATTCTATGCTGAGTATAGATGTGATGTTTACTTTTTGGGTATTATTACCGATGCCAATTCTTATTTTTTGTATTTATAAAGTTCAAAGTTTAATAAATTTAAGAAGTAGAAAAATACAAGAACGTCTTTCAGATTTAACTACACATGCACAAGAATTTTATTCTGGTATACGTGTTTTAAAATCTTTTGTGCAAGAAAAACTAGCAATTAATTTTTATAAGGAACAAAGTCAGAACTATATGACAGAATCTTTAAAAATGGCTAGAATTGAAGCTTTCTTTTTTCCATTAATGATATTGTTGATTGGATTAAGTACCGTTTTGGTAGTATATATTGGTGGAATTAAAATGAATGAAGGAAGTATTACACCAGGTAATGTTTTAGAATTTGTTTTTTATGTAAATATGCTTACTTGGCCAATTTCTTCGGTTGGTTGGGTTGCTACTATTATACAAACAGCTGCAGCTTCACAAAAAAGAATAAATGACTTTTTGAAATCTGAGCCTATTATTAAAAATATATCTAATGAAAAAGCTGATTTTAATGGAGATTTAGTTTTTGATAATGTTAGTTTTACTTATCCCGATACAGGAATTGAAGCTATTAAAAATTTAAGTTTTTCAATACCGAAAGGAGAGAAGTGGGCAATAATGGGTAAAACAGGAAGTGGAAAATCTAGCATTGCAGAACTTATTGAAAGGCTTTATGATGTTTCTGAAGGAAGTATTTCTATTTCGGGTAAGAATATAAAAAATGTAGCTTTAGAAAATTATAGAGAAAACATTGGTTATGTACCACAAGATGTATTTTTGTTTTCAAATACAATTGCTAATAATATTAAATTTTCTGACCTTAATTTTACGATAGAAGATGTTATTACAGCTGCCAAAAAGGCTTCTATTCATGATGAAATTATGAAATTTCCTAAGCAATATGATACACTTGTAGGCGAAAGAGGAATTACACTTTCTGGTGGACAAAAACAACGTATTGCAATGGCACGTGTTCTAATAAAAAGTCCAGAATTATTTATTTTAGACGATTCATTATCTGCATTAGACACCAAAACTGAAAAAACAATTTTAGGTAATTTGAATACATCTTTCGAAAACAAAACAGTATTAATTATTACTCATAGAATTCCTTCATATATTAAATTTGATAAAATTTTAGTATTAGAAAATGGATCACTCTCAGAATTTGGAACACACAAAGAATTGATTCAATTAAAAAAACACTATTTTAGTGTTTATCAAAAACAAAAAGAAAGATAATTTTTTATTTTTGAAACTTTTTTATTCATTTATACGTTTAAATTATTATGAAACGAATTCTATTTTACATACTTTTTATATTGTTTTTCAATGTAAAAGGAAATGCTCAAAATAATTCAGCTACTTCTATTGATCAAATTTCTGTTGGCAGTAAATTGTTTATTGATGCTTTACCCTACACAAATGATATAAATAAATATTATTTTAACAAAGAAGAAATAGACGAATTGGCAGCTTACTTGAAAAAGCACGCTAATTTATATGTAGAAATTAATTGTTATTCAGATTTTATAGACCCATCTTTAATGAATCTTATGGCTACCGCTGAACAAGCTATGGAAATAAGAACATATTTAGTTACTAAAGGTATAGAAGGTAGTAGAGTAGAAACTATTGGAAATGGAGATATGTACCCAATTTATGAAGAATATGAGCTAGATAAAATGACTCCAGAAAAAAGAGCCGAAGCATCTTTAAAAAATAGGCGTATAAAAGTAAAGTTTGTAAAGTTGTAATTAAAACTAACTTCGAAAAACTTGTTTGATAAAACAAAGTAAAAGTTTAGAAGAAAATTAATCTAAAGAAGAACCAGAGTTTTCAGACATTCGTAGCATTTCTTCAAATTCTTCATCATTTAAATCTTGGAAATAAAAATATGAAGGATTTATTTTTTCACCATTTTTTATAACTTCGTAATGTAAGTGAGGACCTACAGAAGTTCCAGTATTTCCAACATAGCCAATAACTTGACCTCTTATTACTTCTTCACCAGGTTTTACAGCAATTGCACTCATGTGAGCATAAAGTGTTTTGTAACCATAACCGTGATTAATTTTCACTCTATTTCCATAACCGCCATTAGAGTAGTTAGCATCTTCTACAACTCCATTACCTGTGGCATATATTTCTGTACCAGTAGCTGCTGTAAAATCCATACCTTGATGCATTTTTCTTACTTTATAAACTGGGTGTATTCTATATCCAAAACCAGAAGCCATTCTTTTTAAATCTTTATTGGCAACAGGTTGAATTGCTGGAATAGAAGCCAACATATCTTCTTTGTTTTGAATCAAATTTGCTATCTCATCATAAGATTTAGATTGCCAAACCATTTTTCGCTTCAAGCCTTCTATTTTATTATTCACAGAAGACATTAATTGATTTGTTGTAAAATCTTTATTAAATCTTTTTCTTTCATTTCCACCTACGCCAGCTTCCCAAATAGAATTAGGAATTGGATCTGCTTCATAAATTACACGATAAGTATTTTCATCTCTTTCTTTAAGAAACTCAAGTTCTTGTGCTAATCTATCTATTTCCTTATCATAATAGGAAATTTGAGTTTTATTGGTTTCAATTTCTTGTTTTAAAAGTCTTTCTGTAGGAGAATCGAAGAAAAAACTCAATACAAAAATAAAAATAAAACTAGTAATGATAGTTGAACCTATAAAACCAAGACTTTTGAGTGTAGTTTGCTTCCAATTTGAGCTAATTTTCTCATATTGAAGCGATTTAAGATTATAATGGTATTTTTCTTTTTTCACTAATATTTAAATTCCTTACTTTCGTGTTTTGATAATAATTTCGTCAAAATTAAAGTAAAAATACCTTAAAACAAAATAGAAGTTTTTAAAATGAAATCTAATTTAACAGCAAAAGAGATAAGAAAAGAATTTTTAACATTTTTCGAATCTAAGAATCATAAAATTGTGCCATCTGCACCTGTAGTATTAAAAGATGACCCTACACTTTTATTTGTAAATGCAGGTATGAACCAGTTCAAAGATTTTTTTCTTGGAAATAAAAAAGCCGTAGATACTAAAGTTGCAGATACTCAAAAATGTCTTCGTGTATCAGGTAAACACAACGACTTAGAGGAGGTTGGTGTAGATACTTACCACCATACTTTATTTGAAATGTTGGGAAATTGGTCTTTTGGAGATTATTTTAAAGAAGAATCAATTGCTTGGGCTTGGGAATTGCTTACAGAAGTTTTTAAAATAGATAAAGATAGATTGTATGTTTCTGTTTTTGAAGGCGATAAAACTGATGGACTAAAAATGGATTCTGAAGCCAAAGAAATTTGGAAAAAATATATTGCAGAAGATAGAATTTTAGAATTTGATAAAAAAGATAATTTCTGGGAAATGGGCGAAACAGGTCCTTGTGGTCCTTGCTCAGAAATTCACATAGATTTAAGAAGCAATGAAGAAAGAGCAAAGCAAAGTGGTGCGTCTTTAGTAAACCTAGATCACGAACAAGTTATAGAAATATGGAACCTTGTTTTTATGCAATATAATAGAAAAGCAGACGGTAGTTTAGAATTATTACCAGAGCAGCATGTAGATACAGGAATGGGTTTTGAACGTTTGGTAAGAGCAGTTCAATTAAAGCAATCTAACTACGATACCGATGTTTTTACACCTTATTTAAAAGCTTTAGAAAAACTTTCTGGTAAAAAATATGGTTTAAAAGAAAATACCGACATTGCATTTAGAGTTATTGCAGATCATATAAGAGCAGTAAGTTTTGCTATTGCAGATGGACAGTTACCTTCAAACAATGGTGCTGGTTATGTAATTAGAAGAATTTTAAGAAGAGCAGTTCGTTACGGATATACTTTTTTAGGTTTTGAAAATGCTTTTTTTTATAAGTT
>CAKZQD010000090.1 GCA_937139485.1 uncultured Bacteroidota bacterium
TATACTTGTTAAAGTATTATTGCCAGCTCTAAGAACTTCTAAAAGCGTATTTGTAGAAGTATTAATATTCGAAATTTGATTGTGTGAAATATCTAAAACTTCTAAAGATGTATTAGTAGAAAGTCCAATACTTGAAATATTGTTATAACTGCATTCCAATTTAGTTAGGTTTACGTTTTGACTTACATTTAAAGCCGTTAAAGAATTAGCACTACAATTTAATTCTGTTAAAGCCGTATTTTGACTTAAATCTATATTTGTAATTGAATTAGTAATACAAAATAATTTTGTTAATGAAGTAAAGGCTTCAATTCCTGTTAGGTTTGAAATATTTTGGTTAGTACAATTTATTGTGCCAGTAAAAGCACTTGCTTCGCTACATTGAATTTCTGCATCTCCATTAGTATTTATGGCTGCGTTTCCTACTAAATAAGCTTTAAAATGAGAATCAGGAATATTTACTGTGCAAGGATCATAGCTGTATAACTGACCAATTTGAGCATCTGTTAAAGCAGATTTATAAAAGTATATATCATCAATATCACCAGAATAGTTGTTTGTAGGTGAAACAGCTAAAGTACCATTTTCAATAAACCTGGTAATTGGACCTGTAAGTGTTATGGTGGTGTTAGAAATATTAGGTAGTAAAACATTGTCTAAAAACACATCAAATTCTATAGTGTTTGGGTTTAATAGTGTTGTTCTTACTGCAATATGATGCCAAGCATTGTCATCTATATTTACTGTTTCTTGATGAGACGCTGCCAATCCATAAGAAGAATTTGCTACATTACCATTGTATAATAAAACTGATCCTGTCATTTGCAGTCTATAACCAACTCCTCCACTTCCATAAACTTGAAGAACTCTTTCGTTGCTAGTTAAAGCAGAGTGCTTCATCCAAAAACTTAATGTAGTTTCAATTACATTGGCTGTACCTACGCTAGCACCCGATAAAGCACCAGTTATATCTGCTGCCGCATTTACATTTGAGTTTCTATCTGCTATAGAACTGATAGATCCTGTAAAATTTGGAGCACCAGAAGAAGATGTATTTGCAAGACTTCCTCCTGTAAATTCAAATTCAAAAAATGAACCTGAAGGCAATTGTGCCATTAAAACACTACTAAAAAATAGTGTCATTAAAAGTGTAGTAATTTTTTTCATTGTTTTTTCTTTAATTGTTATTTGATACTGCAAACTTATAGTAAACATTTGCCTTGAAAGAAAGTAGTTCATTAACGGCAGTTTTTTTTCATTAATGGCAAGAAATGTAAAAGAATGAAAAAATAATAAACGAAATCTGAAAGTTTTCGAATCTAATTTTTTTCAATTGTAACTTTATGTTTTTTTCAAAACAAAAAGCCTCAGCGAAATAAATCGTTGAGGCTTAAAACACTATGTTGATTTTATAATTTAGTTTTGTATCGTCATTACGAAAACGCTAAAGCGTTTGAAGTAATCTGTTGGATAGAAATACCATTTGGTAAGTGTCAAGAGATTGCTTCTTCCTGCGTCATCGCAATAACGTGTCCCAGCAGCCAAAAGCTAAAAGCTAAAAGCCAACAGCCAATTGCTAAAAGCCAACAGCCAAAAATTAGTTTACGTTTACCGTATTTCCACAACCTGTATTTTTGCTATATACTTTTGTGCTTGTAGTGGTATAAATATTAGTTCCGCCTTTCATAGAGTGTCTTTGTATGTATGCGTCATAATGGCAATCCCAACTAGCGGTTCCACCTGCAGATATTTCTGTTCCTCTATTTACAGATCCACTTTTCCCTACATAGATAGTGCTTCCACTATTGTTTTTTAGCGTTACTACATTTGCCTTTTGAGCTGCGTTGTAATTTGCTTCGTTTTGAGCTATTCTACGTTGTAAATCTTGATATTCTGGTGTTGCTTTTGTAGAATCGTTGTAAGCTGTAATACCATTGTCATAGTCCATTCTAGCTTTTTCTATTCTTGCATCGCCTTGTTTTTGAGCAGAAGTTCTTCCGTCTTGTTTTGCTTTCATTGCTACTAAATAATCTTCAATAAATTGTCTAACATTTTTAGAAGATAATTCTTTGTGAGCTGGTCCATAATCAGGAACGCTACTGCTTCCTGTATAATTGTCTTTTACTGCATTAGCAAGATCTTTAAAAGAAAATTTTTGCTTCTTTTCAGGTTTCGTTTCTCCTGAAGCAGTTTTGCTAGATTCACTTGACTTAATAAAAACATAACTAATGGATTTATAAGCAGTTCCTTCTGAATTGATGTCTGTAAGGTAAAACGCATAATCTCCTATTGCTACAAAACCGTCTTTTTCATATTTATGTTTTGTAAAACTTTCAAAAGGGTAACCTAAACAACGGTCATAATTTTCTACTACACTAGCACTTTTTATAGTGTAATCTTCTTTACCGTCTTTTATAGCAGAAGCTTTGATATAATACCCTTCTCCAGTTGCCAATTTTTTTACTTCAAATGTTGCTGTACCTTTATCTTTTATAGCATATTTCCCATCTTTATCTACAGAGATACTGCTATAATAATCGTACTGGTTTGTTGCAGAGATATTGTCGAATAAACTTTTTTGAGCTGTTGCTCCTGTTGTTACTAATACTAGTAATGCTAATAATAAATTTTTCATTTTTTAATTGTTTTAATTGTTTTTTAAATTATTTCTTTGTGATTATGACACAAACGTATAATGAAAAAATAGTCAAGAAAAATAAACTCCATTAACAGCAAGAAAAGTTCATTAACAGCAAAATAATTAAAAAAAATGAAGTTTATGTGCCCTATTTTTGATTTTATATATATCATTAGCCATAAAGAGCTATAAAAATAAATTTCAATAACAACTGCAGCCTTTGTATATTTGCTGTCCAAATAAATTAAGCAATGAGATTTGTAGTATCAACATCAGAACTTTCAAAAAAATTAAGCCAAATAAGTGGTGTAATTAGTTCAAATACCGTACTTCCTATATTAGAAGATTTTCTTTTTGATATTAAAGAAGGTAAAATGAAAATTTTTGCCACAGATATGGAAACTTCTATGAGTACAGAAGTAGCTGTTGAAGCCAAAGAAGATGGTAAAATTGCAATTCCGGCAAGAATACTTTTAGATACTTTAAAAACACTGCCAGAGCAACCCTTGACTTTTTCTTTTGATGAAGCTAACTTTGCCGTAGAAATTAAATCTGCAACAGGTAAATATAAATTGGCAGGAGAAAACCCTGAAGACTTCCCAAAAATTCCAACTATTGAAGATGCTTCTGAAGTAGAAATACCAAGTGAAATTTTAGGAAAAGCCATTGCCAATTCGCTTTTTGCAACAAGCAATGATGAATTGAGACCAGCTATGACTGGTGTTTTCTTTCAAATGGAAACTACAGGAATCAACTTTGTAGCTACAGATGCTTCTAAATTGGTAAAATATGCTAGAAAAGATATAAGTATAGATACGCCTGCTTCTTTTATAGTTCCTAAAAAAGCTTTACAACTAGTAAAAGGAAGTTTACCAACACAAGAAACTAGAGTTTCAATATCTTACAACAATACAAATGCATTTTTTACATTCAACGAAACACAATTGATTTGTAGATTGGTAGATGCAAAATATCCTGACTATAATGCTGTAATTCCTGCAGAAAACAATAATATTTTAGAATTAAATAGAGTTGATTTTTTAAACACTTTAAAGAGAATTAGTATTTTTTCTAATAAAACAACTTATCAGTGTATTTTAAATATTGCTGGAAATGAATTAAAGGTTTCTTCTCAAGATTTAGATTTTAGTAACGAAGCATTTGAAAAAATGGACTGTAACTATAATGGCGATGACATTGAAATAGCTTTTAATGCTCGTTTTTTAATAGAAATGCTTGGTATTTTAAATACAGACGAAGTACATTTAGAACTTTCTACACCTGCAAGAGCTGGTATTTTAGTACCTGCAGACCAAGAAGAAGGCGAAAGTTTATTGATGCTAGTAATGCCTGTAATGGTTAGCTAAAAAGAAAGCTTATGAGATTAAAATATATCATTTTCGGTTTACTTTTTGTATTTGGCTCATCTACAATAGGAGCTTGTAAAAAAGCTACTTGCCCTACTTATGCTACAAGTGCGCCAACTAAACGCAAAAAAGTTAAAAAGAAGAAAAATGCGCCTTGGCACAAAAGCCGTAAGCCGAAGCAAGGTAAAAAAGGTGCTACGCCACAGTAAGAAAAAGTTAACTAATTCTACTCCATTTAGTACTAGAATTTCTTAGCATTATTTTCAGCGATTCATTATCTCTATTATTTAAATTAGGATCTTTTTTCAAAATTTCAACCGCTGCTTGTCTTGCTATTTGAAGTATTTTAGAATCTTTAGATAAGTTCGCCAACTTCAAATCTGTAATTCCACTTTGTTGTGTTCCTTCAATGTTTCCTGGCCCTCTCATTTTTAAATCTACTTCTGCTATTCTAAAACCGTCATTTGTTTCTACCATAATTTCCATACGTTGCTTAGATTCTTTAGAAATTTTGTAACCTGTCATTAAAATACAATAAGACTGGTCGCCGCCTCTACCTACTCTACCTCTCAGTTGATGTAACTGAGATAAACCAAAGCGTTCGGCACTTTCTATAATCATTACAGAGGCATTTGGCACATTTACCCCAACTTCTATAACCGTAGTGGCAACCATTATTTGTGTTTCGCCTTTTACAAAGCGTTGCATTTCAAAATCTTTATCTGCGGGTTTCATTTTTCCGTGTACAATACTTACTGCATATTCTGGAAAAGCTCTAGTTATACTTTCATAGCCGTCCATCAAATGATTATAATCAAGCGTTTCAGATTCTTCAATTAAAGGATATACAATATAAACTTGCCTGCCTTTTTCTACTTCTTGCTTTAAAAACCCAAAAACACGCAGCCGAGCAGATTCTTTTCTATGCGAAGTCACAATAGGTTTTCTTCCTGGTGGTAATTCATCAATAATAGAAACATCCAAATCGCCATAAAGTGTCATGGCGAGCGTTCTAGGAATTGGCGTTGCCGTCATTACCAATACGTGTGGTGGTAGTGTATTTTTAGTCCACATTTTGGCTCGCTGTGCTACCCCAAATCGGTGTTGCTCGTCTATTACAACTTGCCCAAGGTTTTTAAAAACTACTTTGTCTTCCAAAATAGCGTGTGTTCCTATCAAAATATCTATTTCACCTTCTTTTAAAGCTAAAAACAGTTGTTTACGTGCTTTTCCTTTTACCGAGCCAGACAAAAAAGCTGCTCTTACACCTATTTTATCCATCATTTCTTTGATGCTTTCTTGGTGTTGTAGTGCCAATATTTCTGTTGGAGCTATTAAACAAGCCTGAAAACCATTGTCTAATGCCATAAGCATTGTCATTAACGCAACTATGGTTTTTCCACTACCTACATCGCCTTGCAAAAGCCTATTCATTTGCTTTCCAGATATGCTATCTTTTCTTATTTCTTTTAATACTTTTTTTTGCGCATTGGTTAGTTCAAATGGCAAAATTTCATCAAAAAAGCGTTTGAACTTGTCATCTATTTTTTTAAAAACAAAGCCTTTGTATTGTATGTTTCTATTTATTTTTCTTTTTAAAAGTCTCAATTGAATTAAAAGAAATTCTTCAAACTTTATTCTAAAACTGGCTTTTTCTAGTTGTTTTTCATCTACTGGAAAGTGAATGTTTTTTATTGACTGAATTCTAGTCATTAAGTTATATTCATCTATAATAGAAAAAGGAAGCGTTTCTGGTAAATCTGCTGGGTGCAATTTTTCAAACAAAGCTTTCATTAGTTTGTTTATTCCAGCAGAATCTAAACTAAACTTTTTCATTTTTTCAGACGAATGATAAACAGGATCTAAAGCATTTCCTTCTATATTATTATTGCTGACCAGTTTAATTTCTGGGTGAGCTATACTAAATTTATAGCCAAATTGTTTTGGTTTTCCGTAGGCAATATATTCTACATTTTCTTTTAGAGATTTAAGAATCCAATCTGGTTTTTGAAACCAAACCAAGTCTATAGTGCCTGTATCGTCTTTAAAGTTTCCTACTAGTCTTCTTGCTCTACCTGCGCCTACGATATTAAAATTTGTAATTTTTCCCTTTACCTGAATATATTGTGAAGCTTCATTTATTTCTGCTATTTTATGAAATTTAGATTTATCTATATATCTAAAAGGATAGTGCATTAAAAGCTGACCCCAAGTAAAAATACCGAGTTCTTTTTGCAAAATTTCTGCACGAACGGGCCCTACACCTTTCAAAAATTCTATTTCTTTTTTTAATTGATCCATTGGATTGTTACAAATATAAGTTGAATTCTTATTTTGAGGCGAATTTTACAGATTACACGAATTAATTTAAATTTGTTTTATGAAACAGTTTTTTGTTTATTTCTTTTTGATTTTTAGTGTGTATTTGTATTCACAAGAAATTCTTTTACATTCTCACAACGATTATTTACAGGCTTTTCCTTTAAAAACGGCTTTAGAATACAAAGCAAATTCAATAGAAGTAGATGTTGCTTGGTTTGGAGGAGAAGTTAAAGTTAGTCATTTTAATTTTGCATTAAAAAACAAACCCGATTTAGAAACTATTTACCTAAAAAAGATGATTGAGCAAAAAGACGAACTTGCTTCTGTTCACTTTTTAATGATTGATATAAAATCTGGTGGAGAAGAAATATTGCTAAAATTAAACCTATTGATTGGTCAATACCATGAAATATTTGCATCAAGAAATGAAATTGATGTTTCTAAAATTAAAGTAATTATTAGCGGAGCTGTAAATAGAAAAAAAATAACAGAAAACAATTCATTAAACTTTCTTTTTGCAGACGGAAACCCGAAAGATTTAGATAATAATATTAATTCTAATTTAATGCCTTTGGTAAGTGCAAATTATACAAGTTTAACTAAAGTAGAAAGACTTTTACTTATAGAAAAAGCACACAAGCAAGGCAAAAAAGTACGTTTTTGGAATACAAAAGATACTTTTAAATCTTGGAAAAAACTTTTAGAACTCAAAGTAGATTTTATAGGAGTAGATAACTTAAAGAAATATTATAGGTTTGTTTCAAATAGATAAATTACATTTTTAATTCTTTTTTTCTTAAACGGCTAAATGTTTCGGCACTCATACCAAGGTAGCTTGCTATATGCTTTTGAGCAAGCATCTGCAATAAATGACTACTTTGTTTCATAAAGCGAAAGTATCTTTCTTCGGCAGACATTGTAAGGTAATAAATTTGCTGTTTAGACATTAAAAGTAAAAGCATTTCCATGAGCAATCTGCCTAGGCGTTCTATAGCATGACTTTTTTCATATAATGCGTAAAGATCTGTTTTTGATATTCGTAAACCCTCAATATCACTTTCTGCTATTAAATGTAAGTCTGTATTTTCTCCAGAAATAAAACTATCAATAGCCGCAGTAAAATCATTATTGTATGCAAAACCAAGCGTTACCTGTTTGCCTTCTGTTTCTATATATCCTCTAGCAATTCCAGATTTTATAAAGTATAAATAATTTTCTTTATTTCCCTTTTTGGTTAAAAAAGTATTTTTTTTAATCGAAAAAGGTTTCCACTTTGTTTCCAAAAGAGTCCAGTCTTCTTTGCTTAGTTTGTGAATAGCATTTATTTTATTTTGAAGCATTTTCATTGATACAAAGCTAATAATTTATTATATTTATGAAAAAGATGTTTTGGATTTAGAAAGACTAGAAAAAGAATTAAAAAAACGCTGGCAAATTCCTTATGCTTGGAAAGGAACCAAGCAAACCAATGAACTAGATGCAAAAACCAGTTTTATATATACAACATATAGCTATAAAAGACTGCTAGAAGGAAGCAAAAAACTAAATGAAAACGAAAAAAACTATGCTTACAATCGCTGGTATAATTTCTGGAGTGCTAAAGCGGTGGAATATATTTTTAGTAAAAGCCAAAAAATTAGACAAAACGAAGATAAATACCATAAAACAATAGATTTTTGGTTAAATGACACACCTTTTGACCATAAAACGAGTGTTTTTCCAAAAAAGTTTAATTTAAAATTTCAATATTATTTAGAAAATAAAAAAGAACTTATAGACTGGTTTTACAAAAATCAAAGTCAACAACAAAGAAAACATCTTGAAAATAGATTGTTTGTAGTATTATATAATAGCAATGATTTACAACATTGGAAAATGAAAGCAGAAATTGCTTTGCTACAGAAACATATTTCTGATTATTTGGAAAACTTTGAAGAAAAACAATTGATTTCTTTGGATTTTGATGAAAAAAGGGTTTTTAGTGATGTTTTATTTGTAACATGATTTTACATATTTATTCTACTTTTTTCTGTTCATTAAAACTAAGCCATTATCAATATTTAAAATAGGTTTTTCAGTTGTTAGTATATTTGGAAATAATTTTGCCCCAACAGCTATCAATATTCGTTCTATTAATAATCGTGAATGGTTAGATGTTTCAGGAGGTAGTTGTATAATAGAATATTCATCCCAATCATTAAAAGAATGATGTTCTTGATTCTCTGGATATCTTTTAGATAGAGATTTTTTTGTTTCCCCAAAATATATTTCCATCTTAGCTCTATTTAGCAAGATGTAAATATTATTTTCATTCAATTCTTTAGCTATTTCATACCTAGGCTTCCATTTAGTTACTTGAATTTTTCTTAAAATCTCAACCTCTGAGCCAACTAAATAATCTGCAATTAAATAAGAACTTAATTCTTTAAATACTTTTGGAAAGCCTTGAGATTCTTCTCTAACTCTAAAAAATTCTTTTACAATAACTCTAGGTTTACCATTTTGCCATTTAATTTTTACTTGTAATTGTTCTTTAAAACCACCTATGTCGTATTCTGTAAATTTTTGTTCTTTATAATACTCATCACCAATATGAAATTCTAGAGACCTTACAAAACTTTTTGGATAATCTTGTGCTAATTGAATAGCAAATTCATTCGTCCACTTTATTCTGTAACTACTTTCTTTATTGCGTTTTTTAATAAAAGATAAAAAGAGTTTTGCTTTAAATTTATACTTTACTTTTCCATTTTCTTTTGGTGATTCATATTCAATTTCCACATTCCAAGAACGATTTTTTTCATTATGAGAATCAATAGTTTCTTTACCCCAAGAGTGAACATAATAAACTGGAATTGTTATAGCTAAATCATTTATAAACATTGATTTATGGATATCTAAAGGAAAAAAATCTGGTGAAAGTCTTATTGGTTGTACTCTATTAGTTCTTTTATCCATTTTTAATTACTTTTTGTAATGATTCTCCAATTTTTTCAATTACACCAACTACCAAAGCATTTCCCATAAAAAAGGCTCTTTTTGTATCGGTAACACCATCTATTTTGGTGTGATTGTCTGGAAACATATTTAATCTTTCCAACTCTATTGGTGTAAGTCTTCTTAATCCTCTGTCAGACATTACTACATGTTTGAACCTTGAGGGCGTTTTTCCTCCTTCTCCAGTAATAATAGTTCTAGAAGCATTCTCTAAAGAGTCAGGATATATCATTGCTCCTTCACTATAGTTATACTCAAAACCATCCTGTGTTTTTCGCCTTTCTTTTTTTGCTCCTTTTAAATATTCCCACATTTGCAACTCTGTAGTTAAAACCTTTTTCAAACCGTCTTTTACATTCACAACTTTTGGTTTATTTAATAAATTGTTCTTTATGAAGAAATCATCAGTTACTTCTCCATTTTGTAATAAAGAACCTAGATTAATTTTTTTTCCTTCATAATTAGGTGCTGTTTTTGTGGTGTAAATTTTTCCATTTATAAGCACACCAGTATTTTGAAAAGGAGATAATTTTCCATTTTTATTAAATTCATTAGTTATTTCAACTAAATCCCCTTTCAACTCAATTTCGTTAAACAATGCCGTATTTTTTACAGGAAAAGCTTTTGCAATAATCCCATCTTTTGTTAACCAATCTATTCCTTTTGAATTTTGAATTTTTTTATAAACATCTGTAGATTTATGATAACCAATAAAAAAAACTCTTTTTCTTCTTTGAGGCATTCCATATTCTGCTGCATTTATTACTCTCCACTCTACTGCATAGTCTAAATCATTTAAACTTCTTAGCATTACAGCAAAATCTCGTCCTCTTTGTTTTGCAGGTGATTTTAAAAGGCGATCTACATTTTCTAAAAATAAATATTTTGGTTTATTTTTTTTATTTTCTAAAATTTTATGAATTGACCACCAAAGCACGCCTTTCTTTCCTTTTAGTCCTTTAGAATTTTGTAATGTTGTGGCTACTGAATAATCTTGACAAGGAAATCCTCCAACTAATAAGTCGTGATCTGGTATTTCTTCTACATTTCTAGTTACGACTTCATTAATATCTTCATTTGAATGATTTTCTGATCCAAACCTTTCTTCATAAACTTTAGAAGCATGTTGTATTTTTGTTGAAGGTTCCCATTGGTTACTCCAAACAACTTCGTAATTATTTTTTTCTAAGCCAAGACGAAATCCTCCGACACCAGCAAACAATTCTACTACTTTAATTTTATTGTTTTCCATTTTCTTGTGCTTTATAATATTTAATTTTTTCTTCTGCTACTTTCAATATCTCAAATGTAGATTGTGTATACTTTAATTCTTCTGCTATTTTTTCAGAATATAAGTTAATAATTAAATCACTTTCTGAAAGATTATAAAACTTAGCAAGTCTTATTATTTGTTCCATTGTTGGTTTTCGCTCATTTTTTTCAAATTTACTTATCAATGATTGGTCAATATCAACGTTTGCAGCTACCTTTCGTAATATTAATTTTTTTTCTTCTCGTGCTTTTTTCAAAGTATCACCTAAAGTTTTCATAATTAGACAATTTAGTTTTAGACAATTATTGTCCAAATGTAAAAAAAACATTTATCTTAGCAAAAATTAATCAATTATTTTAAAAGATAAAATATAAAAAAATAACCTCCGCACATACACTGCGGTTTACCAATCTAGTTTTGCAGTATATTATCTAAACAATAATACTTTAAACAATATTTACTAAATTTACATAAAATAAAAAAAGATGGCTGCAACAGAAAAAGAAAAAGCATTAAAATTAACACTAGACAAACTAAATAAAACCTACGGAAAAGGGTCTATAATGAAACTTGGCGATGCGCCTGTACAAGACATTCCTGTAATTCCATCGGGCTCTTTAACCTTAGATTTAGCACTAGGTATAGGTGGTTTTCCAAGAGGAAGAATAGTAGAAATATACGGGCCAGAATCTTCTGGTAAAACTACTTTAACGCTTCACGCTATTGCAGAAGCACAAAAAGCAGGTGGAATAGCTGCTTTTATAGATGCCGAGCATGCTTTTGATAAAGTTTACGCCAAAGCACTAGGTATAGATGTAGATAATCTTTTAATTTCTCAACCAGATGATGGTGAGCAGGCACTAGATATTGCAGAACATTTAATTCGTTCTGGAGCTATAGATATTTGTGTAGTAGATTCTGTAGCGGCTTTAATACCAAGAAGCGAACTGCAAGGAGATATGGGAGATTCTAAAATGGGTCTGCAAGCAAGGTTAATGTCTCAGGCTATGCGTAAATTGACTGGTGCGATTAACAAATCTGGCTGTACAGCAATATTTATTAACCAATTGAGACAAAAAATTGGTGTTGTTTACGGAAATCCAGAAACTACTACAGGTGGTAACGCCTTGAAATTTTATGCTTCTATACGTTTAGATATTAGAAGAATTGCAACAATTTCTGACAAAGACGAATCTACAGGAAATAGAACTAGAGTAAAAGTTGTAAAAAACAAAGTTGCTCCACCGTTTAGAAAAGCAGAATTTGATATTATGTATGGCGAAGGAATTTCTAAAGTTGGAGAAATTGTAGATATTGGTGTAGAACTAGATATTGTAAAGAAAAGTGGTTCTTGGTATAGCTATGGCGATACAAAACTTGGTCAAGGTAGAGATACAGTAAAAGGTCTTTTCCTAGACAATCCAGAATTGGCAGACGAAATTGAAGCAAAAATAAGAGTAGCACTTACCCAAACAGATGAGCCTGTTGAAGTTGGTTAATGTTATTTAAATTCAATAAATATTAAAAAAGAGTTGTTTATAGTACTATAAACAACTCTTTTTAATTATATTCAAGACTTAATGTCTTGGTTTTTAAATATAATAAATGATTTAGTACATTTAGTTTATCCAAATAACTGTGTGCTTTGCCAAACAAACTTGCAACAAAGCGATGTTTGCATTTGCACTTCTTGCGAAATACAGCTACCCTTTACAAACTATCATTTACTAAAAAACAATCCTGTAGAAAAAAAACTATGGGGAAGAGTAAAACTCGAAGAAGCGTCATCATTGTTTTTCTTTGAAAAAGGAATGCTTGTACAGCAGCTTATAAGTTTATTGAAATATAAAAAAAGAGAAGATGTTGGCGAAAAACTAGGAGATATTTATGGCAAACAATTGTTAAGAGATGCTTCAGAGTTTTTAAATGTAGATTACATTGTTCCTGTTCCGCTGCATCTAAAAAAACAAAGGAAAAGAGGCTATAACCAGTGCGATAAATTTGCTGAAAAACTTGCAGAGCATCTTAAAAAAGAAGTCGTTTCTAAAAATATAGTTAGAAATACAAATACAAAAACCCAAACAGGTAAAAATAGAATAAACCGCTGGGAAAATGTTTCTGAAATTTTTGAAGTAAAAAAACCAGAAAAATTTAAAAACAAACACATTTTAATTGTAGATGATGTAATTACAACTGGAGCAACTATTGAAGCTTTGGCATTAAAAATATTAGAAATAGAAGGAAGCAAAGTAAGCGTGCTTGTAATGGCAAGTGCCATGTAAAATTTTACTTTAGCAGCTTTTTAAAATAAGTAAATTTTCCATTGTTTATTTCTAATAAATAGCTTCCTCTTGCAATGTTTTCTGTGTTTAGCTTTGCATATTTTAAGCCAATACTATTATCATTTATGGTTTTATTATAAATCATTTTTCCTCTTGCATCATATAGTTTCAAGCTTATATTATTCTGAGCAAATTTGTAATACTGAATAAGTATTTCTATATCAAATGGGTTTGGATAAACGCCCAAAACAGTAAACTCATTGTTTTCTAATTCTTTTATAGCTATTGTAGTGTCTGTAGGACTAACAGTAGTGTCTTTTGGTGGCGTAGTTATATGAATAAAATATAAAATGGTGTCGCATTTTTGTGGTATAAAGTCATCGCAGGCAAACATTTTTAATGTGTCAGTACCATTAAAACCATCAATTGATTTATAACTTAAACAAGTGTCGTTGTATTCTAGTGCATTTCCATTTATAGCAGTATAAATCATTCCTTTGGAAACAATATTTCCAACTAATTCGTCATAGTTTATACAATTACTCAGTAATTCTTCATCTTCTCCGTATAGGTTTACAATTTGTGTACTTACGCTTCCATCTATAATAAAATTTAATACTACGGTGTCACAAATTCCATTGTTGTCGCAAGCAAAAACTGTAAATTCGTCTACACCACAAAAATTAGAATCGGGATTAAAAACGATACAATTATTAATATCAAAACTTAAATTTCCGCTAGCGGCTCCTCCAAAAAAAGAAATACTGTCTATTGTTGTAGTTAAGTCATTAAAAGTAATACAATCTTGAAGCAGACTGTCATTCATAATGCTATAATTGTAGGCTTCAATATCATTGTTTCCAAGTATTTGTACTATTACTAAAGTAGTATCACAGTTTGGAGTGCTAGCTGTATCGCATGTTACTATTTCAAAACTTTGTTCGCCATAATAGTTTGTAATTGCTTGAAAAATGTAACAAAAATCATTAACAATTGCATTGCCATAAGTGGCATTTTGTGTTATGCTAGTTGTAAAGTTTGGGCAAACGCTATTTACGTTTACCATACAACTATTTAATACTCCGTTTTCGTTCATTGTAGCATATATGGTGTCTTTTATTATAGCAAAAGGAATATTTTGAACAGGTGCTTTTGGTGGAGCAATTGCTCCTGCACTTAGTGGTAAATGACCCGATGCTTCTACTTGTGCGCTATTATTGTTTTCGGTGTACCAAGATGCTCCAAAATCATCTCCAAAAATGGTATCTTCTCTTTCTACATAAACATAATCTCCCTGGGCTTTACTGCTGTCTACTGTAAAAACCATATAGCCGTGATCTTGAATATTTACATATTCCATATGAGCATTAAAAGATTGAATAATCTGAGGAATACTGTTACCAAATAAGTCTATTAACCATTGTGGCAATTGTCCTAAAGCTACTTCAACAACATCTAAGCCCGGAGAAGTGACACTTGTTACCACAAACTCTGTTGCTGCATTTGTACTTGCGTTTCCTGGAATATTGTTTACCCAAGAAGTATGAATATCGCCAGTAAGTACTACTGTGTTTTTAATGTTGTTTGCTTCTATAAAATTTATTAATCTGTTTCTTTCGGCATTATATCCGTCCCATTGGTCGGCATTTACTGCTAGACCAAAAATTTCTAACGGAGCCATCATCATTTGGTTACAAATAATTTTCCATTGTGTTGTGGTATCGGTAAGTTCTTGTTCTAACCAAGCAAACTGATCGTCTCCCAGAAGTTTGTGGCTTGGATTGTTTGTTTCTAATAAATTTTGCTCGTCTCGACCCCAAATTCGAGTGTCTATAATAATTAAATCTAATAAGTTTCCATAACGAAGCGTTCTCCAAACCTTACCTTCTACGGTAGTGTCCATTCTTACAGGCATCCATTCGTTATAAGCTTTAAAAGAACTTGTTTTTCTATTTTGCCAGGTGCCTTCTGTTGCTGGGTCGTGATTTTCTGCGCCGTCTTTATAAGCATCATTAGCCGTTTCGTGATCGTCCCAAGTAGTTATAAACGGATAAATTTGATGTACTAATTGCAACTGGTTGTCTAGTTTGTAATGCGAGTGGCGAGTTCTATAGCCATCTAAATCAAATACTTCTGTTGTAGGTTCGTTTGTTCTTTCCCAAGTATCTGTTACTACAGATGAACTAAAGCCACCAGACTCATATTCGTAATAATAATCACCAAGATGAATTACGGCATCTAGGTCGTTTCTATTATACATACTTTCGTAAGCATTGAAAAACCCGTGTTCGTAATTAGAACAAGATGCAACTGCATATTTTGCTTGCGTATGGTTTCCAGTAGGAGCAGTTTTGGTTCTTCCTATTACAGAATTGTTGCCAAAGGCTTTAAAAACATAATAATAATAAGTGTTTGGTTGAAGTCCACAAAGGTCAATTTTTACAGTAAAGTCTTGCTGTTCTGTAGTGCTTACTTTCCCAAAGTTTACAATGTTTTGAAAAGCTGTATCTGTTGCTATTTGCCAAAAAACTTCAGTTTCTGTTATTAAACCACTTGGCGGAGTCACTTTTGTCCAAATAATAACTTGGTTTGGCAAAGGATCGCCAGATGCCACACCATGATAAAATGGTGCTTCGGCAAAACTTATACTACTTCTAGTGTTTTGTGCATGAGTACTTACAAAAGTCAAAAAAATAAATAATATTAAATAGAGTGGTTTCATTTTTTTAAGTTTTAATCTAAATCTAAAAAGCCAACAACTTTAAATTCTGTTCTTCTGTTTTTATCTCTTCCACTTGGGTTGTCTGCACCATTGGGTTTATTGTTTGGAAATGTTGGTTTGCTTTCTCCATAAGATTTATTTACAAGTCTTTTTTTATTTATTTTAGCTTGGTATATTAAATAGTTTTTTACAGATAAACTTCTTCTTTCGCCCAATTTTAAATTATACTCTTCAGAACCTTTAGAATCTGTATGTGAACCTACTTCAACAATAATATTTGGATAGGCATTCATAAAATTTATTACTTTTCGTAGCGTATCTGAAGCATCTTCTCTTAATTTAGACTCGCCATATTTATAATAAACTTTAGCTATTTGATAATCTATAAAATTTCGTTCTTTTAAGAAAATATCATATTGTAAAGTGTCAGATTTTTTTATGTTTTTTGTACTAAAAGTTATAGTTTCTTCTTTAAAATTATTACTTATGGCTACTAGTTTGTATTCTTTGTCTTTTTCTATTTGTGTAAAAAATGCTTGCTTATTATTAAAAGTAATTTGTTCTATTTTTTCATTAGTTTCATTATCGTAAAGGTAAACGTCTGCTTCTGTGTATATTTCTCTTGAAGTATTATTTTCAGCGTAAACTAAGCCTGTTACAAAAAGGTCTACAACAGTACTTTTTACTGTAAAAATATTGTCACAAAAGCTTTCGTTTTTTAAGCTTTCGTTTCCTTGTCTATTAGAAACAATAAATCCAAGATCTTCTGAATTACTAAGAATAAAATCGTAATCATCTACACTAGAATTTATAGGAAAACCAAGATTTTTTACTTCTAAGTCTTCTTTGCTATCCAAATAGTTTTCTACCTTAAAAACATCAAATCCTCCAATGCTTTTATGCCCGTTGGAACTAAAATAAAGTGTGTTTGAAGCTGTATGATAAAAAGGTGAAACTTCGTCATAAGAAGTATTTATAGGTGTTTTTGCTCTTTTTGCTCTTTTAAAATCACCATTTTCATTTACTTCACTTATCCAAATATCTTTTCCGCCTCTGCTGCCAGTTCTGTTCGAAACAAATAATAAAAACACTTCTCCAGTTGGCGTGTTTGCAATTTGTGGCTGCGTGTTGCTGCTGTTTTCAAAATTTATATTGCTGTTTAATGCTATTGCAGTTTGCCATTCGTTGTTTTTTCTTTGGCTTTGCATAATTCTACAATTATCTTGCAGGTTTTTATCTAAAGCACATTCTGTAAAATAAACGGTATTTCCGTTTTGTGTAAAACTTGGGTTTCCAACATTTATTTTACTTTTGTTTATACTTGAAGCAAAGTCTTGAAAATAACCAAAATTGTCATTATACATCTCAGAATAGTATATTTTAGAATATTTTTTTTCTGAAGCTGTTTCTTCTACATTTTTAATATTATCGGTGTAAATTTTTGAGAAAAACAATTTATTTTCACTCATTTCTGGTCCATAATCTGCAAATGCTCCGTTTACATTTTCTCCTATGTTTTCAATCGTAAATTTTTCTTCATTGTAAATTAAATCTCTGCCAAAAGCTGCTCCTTTTTTTTCTATTCTTGCTCGTTTTTTTTCTTTGGCTACTTTTTTATTTTCTTCTTGAAGGCTTAAAAATTTTGAGTAAGTATATAAAGCAGTATCATATTTTGCTAAGTATTTATAGGTGTTTGCTAATTGAAATTCAAGTAAAGGATATTTTTTATGCTTTTTGTTTAATGCAACTGCCGTTGAATAATATTTTTCGGCTTGTTTGTAATTTCTTAATACGTAGTATGTTTCACCTAGTTTATTGTTTATAGCAATTTTATGCTTGTCTTTTTTAGCTTTAAACAAAGCAGCTTTGTAATATGCTAATGCATTATTATTGTTTGCTTTTTCAGCAAGTTTATCTCCAAGTTTTATCAACTTTTTTATACCAAATTTATTTAAATCACTATCAAAATTTGTTTCTTCAATATTGGTATTTAAATCGGTTTTTGCAGCCTTTTCTTCTTTAATATTAGAAGCTTTTTTTTGCTTGTCAGCTTTTTTTTCTTCTTCTTTTTTATTTACAGAAGCTGTTTCTTTGGCTTTTACAGAAGCTTTTTTACTTTCCTCTTTATCTTTTTTATTTAGCTCTTTATTTCGTGTTTTTATTTCTTTAGAAAGATTTGTTTTTTTCTTACTTTTTTCTTCATCGTCTTTTTTTTCAGCATTATTTTTCTTCATCATTTGTTCAATCTCTGATTGTGTTTGAGCTTGAAGACTATTAAAATTCCAAAGACTTATACTTAGTAATAATAAAAATATTTTTTTCATTCTATAAAATAGTGGGTTTAAAAAACTTAGAACAAATTAAACTAAAACAAGATTCGTTTATTTATTCAAAGTTTATTGTTTAGGTAATTACACATATAAAGATATTATTTTTTTTAGGTTTTAAGAAAATATAATTCTAAAAGTTGAAACTAAATTATATTCTGTACAGTAAATAAGTCAAAAACTAGCACTTATGGTTTAATGAGTTTACAAGTCTTGTTGATATTTAAAAAGGCAAAACTTACTTTTGATTTTACAAAAAAATTGAGGTTTATGAAAAATGTATTTTATTTATTCTTTTTAGTTTTATTTCTGTCTTCTTGCGTTACCGCTAAAAAATTTGATGAGCAAACTGCATTGGCTCAAAAATATTTAGCCGATAAAAAAGACTGTAAAGAAAGTTTAGCTTTAACAGAAAACCTGTTAGAAGAAAATCAACGAAAATTTGAAACATTAAAAAGAGAAAACAATGCTTTGACAGACAATGTTTTAGAACTAAAAAAAGCATCTGAAAGTTTATCTAAACTAGCAGAAGAAGAACGTAGTTTAAAAGAAAAAACCAATAAAGACTATCAAAGCTATATGCTTTCGGCTAGCGAAAAACAAGAAAAACTTACACAAGAATTGGCAGAAAAAGAAAGAATATTAAACAAGCGAGAAGCCGATTTGCACACTAGTAAATTAAACTTAGAAGAGAGAGAAAAACAACTCAAAGAAATAAAAAAAGATATTTTTGAAAAAGAAGCTACTTTGAGTTTAAAAACTAAAAAAATAGCAGAACTTGAAGCAAAACTAAGCGAACAAGCCAATGCGCTGAGCAATTTAACAAGCAATGTTTCCAAGGCACTGAAAGGGTTTACTTTGGAAGAACTTAGCGTAACGCAGAAAGAAGGAAAAGTATATGTTTCGCTTTCAGAAAAACTATTATTTAAACCCGGAAGCTTTACTTTAGATAAAGAAGGCGAAAAAGCCATAGCCAAACTAGCCGAAGTTTTAAAAAAGCAAACAGATGTTGATGTAATAGTAGAAGGACATGCAGATTCGGACCCTTTTGGAGGAAAAGGCGACTTAGTAGACAATTTAGATTTGAGCACCAAAAGAGCAACTTCTGTAACACGTGTTTTAATAAAAAACGAAGTTTCAAAAGAAAAAATAGTTGCCGCAGGTAGAGGAGATGCAAAACCAATAGCAAGCAATGAAACCAAAGAAGGAAAAGCAAAAAATAGACGAACAGAAATAATTCTTTCGCCAAACTTAGAAAAACTATTCGAACTCATTCAATCTAAATAAAAAATATTGTTTCTTTGTAGGCGAAATGTCCACAGATACTAAAGATATGTCATTTGTTTCCCATCTTGAAGAATTAAGATGGACACTTTTTCGTTCCATTGTAGCTATTGGTGTATTTGGAATTTTGGCTTTTTTAAACAAGCATTTTGTTTTTGAAACCATCATTTTTGGTCCAGCAAAATCAAATTTTCTTAGCTATCAGTTTCTTTGCAATTTTGGAGAAAAAATAGGTTTTAGTTTCATTTGTATCAGTGATATTAATTTCGAAATTGTAAACCTTTCGCTTGCAGGGCAGTTTATGACACACCTTATGACCTCTGTTGCATTAGGTTTTATACTTGCATTTCCATATTTAATTTGGGAAATTTGGAAATTTATAAAACCCGGCCTTACCAATAAAGAAGTAAATGCCTCAAGAACAGTAATTGGTTTTAGTGGTTTGCTTTTCTTTACAGGTGTATTGTTTGGTTATTTTGTTTTAGTACCATTTGGTGTTAATTTTTTAACCACTTACAGTATTTCACAAGAAGTATTAAATACTATAGATTTAACAAACTATATAAATGTACTTACAATGTTTGTATTAGCAAGTGGCATTATGTTTCAGTTGCCTATTTTAGTGTATTTGCTTACCAAAATTGGTATGGTAAATGACGCCATGATGAAAGAACATAGAAAACACGCAGTAGTAGTAATATTTATGGTGGCGGCAATTATAACGCCAGCAGATATTGGAACTATGGTAGTAGTAGCTATTCCGCTGTGGTTTTTGTACGAAATGAGTATTTATGTTTCTGCAGTTACGTATAAAAATCTTCAAAAAAACACCTCAATATGAAAAAAATTGCCATAGGAAGTGACCATGCAGGTTATGAATTAAAAGAAATAGTAAAACCATTTTTAGAATCAAAAGGTTTTGAAATTTTAGATAAAGGTTGTCATAGTTTAGAATCTGTAGATTACCCAGACTTTGCCCACCCAACAGCAACAGCCGTTGAAAACAATGAGGTTGATTTTGGAATTTTAATTTGTGGAAGCGCAAACGGTGTAAGTATGGCAGCAAATAAGCACCAAAATATACGAGCAGCAATAGCTTGGTTGCCAGAAATAGCAGCTTTAGCAAAACAACACAACGATGCCAATATTTTAAGCCTACCAGCAAGGTTTGTAAGCACAGAAATGGCGAAAGAAATTATAGAAGCCTACATAAACACCGAGTTTGAAGGCGGAAGGCACGGAAGAAGAGTAGATAAAATAGCATGTAATTAAAACAGTACAGTTTTGCTTGGTTTTTTACTAGTTTTTAAAAAGCAGCATAAAAAAAATTATAAATCATAAAAAATAGCTTGCAAATATGAATTAGATATTTATCTTTGCAGTTCTTTAATAGAAAATGAAATTTATTTTTGTTTTTTATTGGTCCTATAGCTCAGTTGGTTAGAGCACCTGACTCATAATCAGGTGGTCCCAGGTTCGAGTCCTGGTGGGACCACAAAAAAGCATCTACAAACAATTGTAGATGCTTTTTTTATTTCAGTAAAAGAAAATTGCGTTTGTTGCATTTCAATTTTTAAATACAGGCATTAAGCACTAAAAAAGAACACATTATCTAATTATAGTAATTGAGCCACTAATTTTAAACTGTTTTTTATTGGCTTTGGCAGTTGCTTCTAGGTAGTAAACAAAGTTGTCTATTGGTTGGTCTTTGCCTTTGTAAGTTCCGTCCCACTCGGTAATAAAGGCAGTAGAATTAAAAACCCTTTCGCCCCAACGGTTATAAACTCGTAGCGTTATTTTTTCAAAATCATCTTGGTTTATAATTCTAAATACATCATTTAATCCATCACCGTTTGGTGAAAATGCTGTTGGCATAAACAATTCTATTTCTTCAAAAAGCAAAAATACCGTTACAGAATCTGAACCAGTACAGTTATTAGTATCTAATGCTGTTACTTGATAGCCTGTTGTGTTTTCTGGTGAAACAGTAATAATAGAACCCGTTTCTCCATTGCTCCAAGTATAAGTATTTCCCCCTGTTGCATTTAAAGTAGCGTTTTCTCCTAAATTTATAGTAGTGTCGTTTCCTGCATTAATAGTAGGTAAAGGATTTACAACTAAAATAGTAGTTCTTGTAATACTATCACAAGCACCATTTGACATAATATTTTGAGTATAAGTTCCAGCGCTGTTTTCGGTGTTTCCAAAGATTTCTAACGTTTCTCCTTCACAAATTTCTATTCTTATTGGCGCTTCATTTACAGGGTTTATATATACAAGTTCTTGTACCAAAGTAATACTATCGCAGCCTTTTACAGAGCTAATGTTTGTAATAATTGTAGTGGCTTGCGAAGCTACATTTGTACAAGAATCTGGCAGCGTATTAGTAACAGGATTTATATATCTTACAATAGAAACTTGATAAACACTGTCACAACCTAAAGCGGTTGAAATTGTATCTGTTTGATTTTGTGCATTTGCAGCAATATTTGTACAAGAATCTATTAATGTTGTAGATGTTGGAGCATAATATCTTGTTTCTGTAATAGTATAAAAACTATCGCAAGCCATTGTATTTAAAGCGGTATCTCTTGTTAAACCTGCCATTGCAGCATTGTTTGTGCAGCTCAATGTATATGAAGAATCCGTAGGTGAAAACATAACATTGCTGTAGTTGTAAACACTGTCGCAACCTATATTATTGAATGTGGTGTCTACAATATTTATTCCAGCGTTTGCCATAATATTTGTACAAGAAAAAGTAGTGTCTGTAGTTGGAGCATTTCTAACTGCTAAGTTGGTAACAATTAAAGAATCACACATGTTTACACTCATTAGAGTATCGAAGTAAGTATTTGCCGTGTTTTGCCAAGCATTTTGTAAAAAAGCACTATCTCCAAAGCAAATTGCCGTGTCTTTATTGAAAAACAATGAATCTCCCACTTCTAAATATCTTTTTATATATAAACTATCACAACCTGCAAGGGTTTTTATTGTGTCTAAATATAATGCTTCCACCGTTTCTGTATTGCCAAATATTACAGCAGATTCTCCAAAACAAACATCAACTACTGCACTGTCTACTAAATTTGTTTGATCAAGTATGTTTATAGTGTCTGAAGCAATACAAGCTTCGCCAAAGAAAATATCATCTATTGCAAAATCATTATTTCCTGTAATGGTATGGTTGTAAATGCAAAGATCAACCGAAGTATTTACTCCAGAATTCCAAGTTTCGGTATATTGTTGCCAGTCGCAAGCATTGAAAGAAGGACTAAAATTTGTACCAATTTGTGTTCCATTCAATTCAAAAAATAAAGAAGAAACATTTGTAGTATTTGTATTTTCTACACTTGTAGCCCAAATAGAAAAATAATAATCTGTATTTGGATCTACATTTATAGTTTGGCACCAAACAGCTTGGTTTGGAGTGTTTGATCCATTTACTATCATCATGTTTCCAGCGCCAGAGGTGTGGTCTGCACAGAAAGGAAAATTGTTGTGAACATTACTAGGCGAAGTATTTATTGCATAAGTTCCAGGGTTTGTAATCTGACCAAAAGCACCACCAGTTCCTACTGTATAATCTGTAGTAAAGTTAACATTTCCAGATTCAAAATCTGGGTTTACAATTAAGTTTGTAGGGTCAAAATTTGTAGCTTGGCAATAATACTGACCAGATGCCGTAGCCGTAAATGTTTGATTTGTAGAGCCGTCTTGCCACAAATATTCATCAAATGTACCAGCGTCTAAAGTGTAGTTTACTGGTCCACAAATTAAAGTGTCGTTTCCTAAATCCATTTCACAAGACAAACATATTTCTAGGCTTAAATTTAATGTTACTATTGAATCACAAGAAGCAGTAGTAAATGTATCTGTATATAAACCTGAAATAGAATAATAGTTTGTATTGAATAAAAACGAATCGCCGTCACAAATAATTTGATTTATAGTATCAAAATCAGCAGTTGGTGCTGGTGCTTGCATGCTATTTATCCATGCTATGTTTGCTGCATTGTTTCCTGCTCCGGGAGTTCCACTTGCTTGTCCTTGACTAGTCCAGTTTGCTTGTAAATAAGGATTGTTGTCTACTAAGTTTTCGTTTTGAAATAGTAAACCAGATGCACTATTTGAAAAATATATATTAGCTCCAGAGTTATCATCCCAACAAACAGAATGATAAGCAGTATCTAGTGCCGTTGGAGTAATAGTGTGAATAGCATCTCCGCCATTTCGCATATTAACACCACTCCAAGACATTCCACCTGCTGTATAAGTTGCTCCAGCGTAGGTTGTTATAGCTCCTCCACCGGCAGGGAGATTTTGGTCGGCTTCAAAAAAAGAGGAAGTAGAAGGTAATACATATACTTTGTCATTGTTTGCATCTGTTTCGTCTATTACAATACCCGGAAAAACATTCGACCCATTGTACACTAGAATAATTGACCCATAAGGAACATTTGCCCATTGAGGATCCGAATTAAATCGAATATGCCCTCCTGCAATTCCACTTCCAGAGCCTGTTGCATAAAATCCATTATTATCATCAAGAATCCAATTTTGTATATTAGCTGTAGAATCCGAACAAGTCTTAGTTCCTACAACAATTAACTCAATATATTCATCGGAATTACTGCCTCCATTACCTTGGCTTAATTCATTTATAAAAAGTTGAGAAAAAGTAATATTTGTAATTGCAAAAAAAACTACAGAGAAAAAATATTTTAACATGATGCTTGTTTTAAAATACGAAGTTACTATTTATAAAGCAAAAAGGCTTGTAAAAACCTATACAAAAACATCAATTTGTGGTTAGTGCCAACAAAACTTAACTTTAATACTAAAGTATAGCCCCAGATAAAAACAACAAATTCATTTCTATAGACTTAGCATTAAATTTAGCTATATTTAATTGATTTTCGGCATTCAATAAATTTAGTTGTGCCTGTCTAAAGTTTATAGAATTTATCTGCCCTGATTTATATTTTTCTTCTGTTCTTAAAAAATTGCTTTTATTGGTTTCTAAATTACTTGTTTGAATATTAATGATTTCCAAAGCATTTTTATACTTGTACCAAGCTACAGAAACATCTCGTGCTATTTTTTGTGTTTGAAGCTCTAATTCTGCAGTTCTATTTTGTACATTTATTTTAGCATTTTGAATATTGGTAGCTGTTTTTCCTCCATCAAAAAGACTCCAAGTAAGGTTTATCTGAGCAGACGGCCCGTGTATATTATTAAAGTTTGCTGCCAATGGACTATTAAATCCAGAGTTGGCATCGTTGTTTGTATTGTTGAAGTTGTAACTTCCAGCTAGGTTTAACTGTGGCAACCATTTTGAACGTGCTATTTTAATATCAAATTCGTTGAGTAAAATATTTTTTTCTGCTTGATTAAGCAAAGTATTATTTTCTACGGCTTTTGTTTGTAATGCGTCTAAATTCAAATTACTTGAAAAAGTGATGTTCGTTTCGGCTATAAAATCATAATCTATTGCAACGCCCATGAGTTGATTTAAGTTCTTTTTTGCATTATCTAATTGAACTTGCGTATTGAGTAAATTGATACTGTCATTATTATAATCTACTTCGGCATTTAAAATTTCAAGTTTAGAATTTTGCCCATAGTCAAAACCATAAGTTGCTCTTTTCAATCTATTTGAAGATGTTTTTAATGTTTCTTTTAAGTTTTTTATAGTTTGATACTGTTGTGCCACAATATAATACTGTGCGTAAACTTGGTAGAGTGTATTTTCTATTACAAACTTGGTTTGAAGCTCAGAAAGATGGTGTTGTTCCTTAAATTTTTTCAAGTTGTACACTCTTCCTAGTCCATTAAACAATACGTAGTTTAAGTTAATACTTGCATTATATCCTACAGAATTTATTTCGTCTATTTCAAAAACACGTCCATCTGTAAGCGTTACGGCGTTATCTCTAATGCCATAGTTTCCACCAGCATTTAATGTAACATTAGGCAAATATCCAGAATTTAAAACAGCTTTATTGTTTTTGGCTATTTCTTCATTGTTTTTAGAAATTTTTATGTCGTAGTTTTTTTCTAAAGTGAGTTCAATAGCTTTTTCTAGCGTTAATATGTCTTGTGCAAAAGTGCTTTGTAAACAAATTGCTGAAAGTAATGTGATAATTGTTTTTTTCATTGCTGATTTTTTTTATTTAAAAAAACACACCCCAACCCCTCTCAAGAGGGGAACGTTCGCTGCTATTTTATTAAAATTGTTCTTTAGCTGTTGTGATTTGTTAATTGTAATTTGATTTTTCTACATCTTCCATTTCTTTTATAGCTCTTTCTACAGACTCTCTGGTCGGTTTTTTGCCTGTCCAAAGCCAAGCTGCACCCACTTTTATATAATTAGAAAAAGAAAGTAAAATTGGAAGTAAAAATAGTGTCATAAATGTTGCTACCAATATTCCATAAGCAATAGCAATAGCCATAGGAATTAGAAACTGAGCTTGTCTGCTGGTTTCTAAAACTATAAGCGGAAACAAACCTGCTACCGTAGTAATAGTAGTTAAAAATATAGCTCTAAATCTTGATTTTCCTGCTTCTATTAAAGCTTCTTCAAATTTTAAACCTTTTTTTAAGAAACTGTTGAATTTTTCTATTAAAACCAAGCCGTCATTGACCAAAATACCAACTAAAGCTATGATTCCTAAAAGCGATAAAATATTTACAGGAAATGCGTGAATATAATGCCCCCAAGCTACACCAATTAAACTAAAAGGTATCATTAGTAATAAAATAAGCGGCTGACTAAAAGATCTAAACGTGAAAACAATAATTACATAAATCAAAAACAAAATAATAGGAAATACCTTTTTTGCAGAGCTTCCTGTTTTTTCTGCGGTTCTGTTTTGTCCGCCATAAATAACATCTACTGTTGGGTATTTTGCAAGTGTTGTTTGTACATATTCTTTTTTTACCAATTCTAGCATTTCTGTTGCGCTGGCTTTTGGGTCTTTAATGTCCGAACTTACTTTTATTTCTCTTCTACCATCAAGGTGATTTATAGAAACTTCGCCTCTTTTTACTTCATAAGTTACTAGTTCGCTCAGTGGAATTTTGCTTCCTGTTGCAGATGTAATTCGCATTTTATCTAAGTTATTTATAGAAGAACGAAAATCTTCATCATACCTAACCCACACTTTAAGTTCGTCTTGCCCTAGTTGCAGTCTTTGAACCTGCCTACCAAAAAAACCAGCTCGTATTTGGCTCATAATACTGTTGTAATTGAAGCCAAGCAAATAAGCATTTTCTTTTAGTTGAATATTTATTTCTTTTATTCCCAAAGGATCATTATCAGATACATTGATAAATTTATCGTCATTTTGAATTGCTTTTTTTAATTCTTCTTTGGCAGCTTTGAGCTCTTTTATATTTTCTCCTGCAAGTGAAACCGAAATTGGTTTTCCACCAAAAGAAGTATTGGCACCATATTCCAAACTTTCTGCGCCTATAACTTCGCCTACTATAGAATCTATAATATTTCCATAAAAAGGTGCTGGTTTGTCTCGCCTGTCTCCGGGCAGTAAATTTACCCTCAAACTAGCTACAGAACTTCCTGGCCCCATTGTTTTTATAATATTTTCTACTACAGGAATGCTATCTGTTTGTGTTGGCGTTACCAAAGCGTTCATTTCCCAAACGGCTGCTTCTATATAGTTGATGATAGAATCTGTAGTGGTTTCATTGGTTCCCTGTGGCATATTTAAGCGCACGTCTACTTTGTCTGAAGTAATGTTTGGAAAAAAAGTAAACTTTATAATGCCGCCTTTCATTCCTCCAATAGTAATAATCATTAAAGCCAACGGAATACTGAAGCCCAAAAATTTATAACGCATAAAAAAGCTAATGGCAACGCCATACCAGTCACGCATTTTGTTCATTACATTGTCTGCATATTTATTAAAAATCCAAGTTTTATCCTTTCTTTTTAAAGCATCTGAATGTGCTACGTGAGAAGGCAAAATAATAAGCGCTTCTATCAATGAAATACCTAAAGTTAATAAAACCACAAGCGCAACTTCGCCAAAAAATTGCCCTACTCTTCCGTCTATAAAAAAGAACATACTGAAAGCAATAATGGTGGTTAAAACCGCAGAAAAAATTGGTGGTGTAACTTCTAGCGTTCCTTTTATGGCTGCTTCAATTGGTTTTTCGCCTTTTTCGTAATGGTGAAAAATATTTTCGGCTATTACAATACCGTCATCTACTAAAATACCGATAACGATTATCATTCCAAAAAGCGATAAAACATTTATAGTAATACCAAAATAAGTAGCCATCATAAACATTCCAAAAAAGGAAACAGGCAAACCTGCCGCTACCCAAAACGCAAGCCTTGGTTTTAAAAATAGCGATAATAATATCAAAACCATAAAAATACCTTGCGCACCATTTTTTAGCAACAAATTGGTTCTTTCTACTACCGTTTTAGACCTGTCTGAAGTAACTTTTAAGCTCAAATTGCTGTGGTGTTCATTGTACTGTTTTACATATTCTTGCACCTCTGCAGCTATGGCTATCATATCTTCATTGTTGGTGCTTTTTACATCTAATCCTACAGATAAATTACCGTTGTAATACGATCTATTGGGCGATTCTTCAAACTGATTTTTGACCCTAGCTACATCTTTTAAGCGCACTATATTTCCAGAATTATCAGATTTTACTACAATGTTGTCTATCTCTTCTGCAAAATAATATCTGTTGTTTGCACGTATTAAATATTCTTCTTGTGGTGTTTTTACCGAGCCACCTGTTGTTAAAATATTTGACGCACCAACTCTAGCTGCAATGTCTTCAATGCTTAAATTGTATGCCAATAATTTTTCTTCGTTTACGGCTATTTCCAATTCCTCTTCAGGAAAACCAAATAACTCAACTTGAGAAATTAAATCGATGTTTTTTAACTGATTTTCAACATCTCTAGCTGCAATTTTTAATGATTTTAAAGGAATATTTTCTCCTGTTACCACCAAACTAATGGCATTAGAGTAAGTTTCTATTTTTTGTACAATAGGCGGTTCCATTCCCGTAGGAAAAGACGCCACTTTATCTACGGCATTTTTTACATCTGCAAGCAGCACTTCTATATCGAAGTCTTTTATTTTTTCTACCGTAATGGTTGCAAAATTTTCTGAAGAAACCGAAGTAAACTGGTCTATACCTTCAAGACCTCTTAGATTGTCTTCTATTTTTAGTACAATGCCTTCTTCCATTTCTTGTGGCGAAGCACCTGGATAGTTTGTAGTTATTCGTATTTGGTTAGACTCCGTAAGTGGAAAAAAAGACGAGTTCATACTCAGCATGCCCACCGTTCCAAAAACCACTATAGCTATCAAAACGATATTTACCGAAACTGGGTATTTTATAAAAAAGGATACTATTTTTTTCATTAATTTTTGTTTTAAATCAAATGCTTTTCAAGATTTATCCTATTATTTAAAATAAGTTTTTCTTGTGTTTCATTATAAACTTTAGTTACTAAAAAATCATTGTTTATTAGATAACTTAACATTGCTTTTCTTTTATTACTAGTTTTTATTTTAATTGCTTTATAATTATTCTCTTTAGACCATTTCTCTAATGCGTTCATCATAGCACTTAAGGCTTTTAGCTTTCTAAAATTAGGAAGAACACCTGCCATCCAACAATAAATAGAACCATCACTATATCTGTCATAAGAAATCATATATCCAATTGGCTTTTTTTCTTTGAGTGCTATAAAAATGATATGTTTTTTATTTTGATAACGCTCCTTAAAATAATTGACTTCAGCAGGTTTACTAAATTCAGGTATTTTAGAATGAACTTCAACAGCTTGCTCAATATTTCCAAGTATTACTTTCATTTTTAATTGAAAATTCTTAATTTTTAATTATTTTCTATCACATTCACTTTCATACCTTCATAAGCACCAGGAATCAATTTCGATAAAATTTTATCGCCATTTTTTAGTCCTGAAACTATTGCCGTATTTTCGTTGAAATGAAGTACATCTATACTTTTAGTACCCAACAAACTATCATTGACTACTGTATAAACTTTAGTCTCGTCTACGATTAAACTTCTATCAATTTCTATTACATTTTTAGCTTTTTTTCCTTGAATGAAGGCTTTTAAATACATTCCATCGCTTAGGTTTTTGTCTTGAAGTTTTATAAATACTTTTTTAGTTTGCGAAGCTTGTTCCAAAACTGCATTTTTTCTAATCACCGTTCCAGTCCATGTTTTGGTTTCGTTAATGTTTTTAACTGTAACTTTATTTCCTACTTTTAAAAAATCTGAAAGCGTTTCAC
Source organism: uncultured Bacteroidota bacterium (assembly GCA_937139485.1). Classification (GTDB taxonomy): domain Bacteria; phylum Bacteroidota; class Bacteroidia; order Chitinophagales; family UBA8649; genus CAKZQD01. Next base: position 29,535 of record CAKZQD010000090.1, read on the forward strand.
TCAACGAAATTTCTAGTTCGTAAACATTTGGATTGATAAATTCGCCAAGTTTTTGTCCTGCTCTTACCAGCGTGCCTGTAGTAACATCTGCTTTGGTTAGCACGCCAGAATAAGGTGCTTTTATGCTATATTTTCTTTGTTTTTCTTCTAAATTTTTAATATCGAAATACTGAACAGAAATATTTTTATTGGCTACAAAAAACTTTTCTTTATCAGAAACAGGATTTGGCAAAGCGGCTAATTTTTGTTTAACATCAAATGAATTTAAATACAATTGCCAGTTACTAAACGAAGAAGGAAAATCTAGTTTTAAATCGGGCATCATAGCAGCAATTGCATTATATAAACTACTTTTTTTGGCTTTTAGAGCCGCATTAAATTCTTCACTATTTATTTTTACCAAAGTTTGACCGCTAGCATAAGCTACTCCGGGTTTAAATTCTTTGCCTGTGTTTTCAAAAACGCCTTGTACTTCTGCAAAAATTGCTAGCTTGTTTTTTGCCATCAATTGTCCACTGGCTTCTACTTGAAGTGGCATATTTTGGTTTTCAACTGTTTGTACTTGAACAGAACTAATAACTTCTGTTTCAAAATACTTTCTAGGTTCTTTCTCTTTTGTCATTATTCTAAAAATGAAAAAAGCTATTCCTAAAACGAATAGTCCAGATACAAGGTTCTGAATGATTGATCTCATATTATTTACTTTTTATTTGAGTTATTTTATCTTGAATTTTTTTTAAAGAGCTTATAGCAAATTTTATTTCATCTTTGCTTAATTCATTTTGTAGTTTCAAAACAGCTTTACGCACTATAGGAGTGGTTTTTTTCAAGGTTTTTAAACCTAAATCTGTTAGGTATAAATTTTTTACTCTTTTATCTTTTTTACTGCTTTCTCGTTTTAGGTAAGCTTTGCTTTCTAAGTTCGAGATAAATCTTGTAACGCTGGTTTTGTCTCTATTTGCAAAACGCGCCAATTCGTTTTGGCTAATTCCCTTATTGTTGTTTACCAAATTTAGAATAAGCCATTGCTGTTTACTTATTTCAATACCGTTTTCTAGCAAAACAGATTCCATGTAGCAGTCCAACATTTTGTAGGTTTTACCTATCCAAGGGCCAAGTGTATTGGTATAATCTATGCCTTCTATTTCTAATTGCATACTGCAAAAGTAGAACTAATTTTAATAGTAGTTGTATATGCAACTATTATTTTTAAATTTTAAGAAAAGTTTAAGAAAAGCGAAAACCCATCTTACTTAATTTTATAAGCTAAGAATGAGTATATTTATTCTAGAAATTCTGATTGTACCTTTAAGGTCAAACACGTTTAATGAATTTAAATAAATTATTCTTCGCTTACTTTACTTACTCCTCCAAATCCTCTTCCTTCAAATAAACTCCTTGGCAAAAACTACAATCTTCCTCACCACAGCCTTCAAAATTTAAGTCATTTATTTTTTGAACTGTATCTTTTATTTGTTTTTTTACAATACTGACATCATTTGGGTTTATTACTACTTTTTCTTTATGAAATTCGCCTGTTTTGGCTATTGGCTCTACAAAATCAAACTCAGTTTTTACTAAACTCCAATCTCTTTGGTACAATTGGTTACTATTGTCTATCAATATTTTATAAAAAACGGCTTGTCGCCAATAGTTTCCACCATAGGTTTCTTCAAAACTTGGTTCTTCTGGGTTTTTTGGTGAATCTGTTGGTGCTCTAAAAAGCTTCTTTTTTTCTGCTTTCCATTGCCCTGTTTTATAGTCTATTACCGAAATATTGTTTTTGTCAAATTCTATTTTGTCTAGTTTACCTATTAGGTTTATACCTTCGTAAACTGCTTCTAGTTTTTCTTCTAGTTTTACTTCTTTTTTCCATTCGTTTACATACTTTTTATAGTATTCTGGGTAAAATTTTTCTATGTAAGTAATTTTTTGTTTGTATTCTTTTTTAGAAAAACTATCTTGCTGTTTATACATTTGTCTTCGTCCTAGTTCTACAAATTCTTCTAGCGTTGGAAACTTGCCTTCGTTTTCTAGCATTTGTATAAATAAAAGCTCTATAGCATCGTGCACGGCGCTACCAAATGCCATAAAAGAATTTTTTGCCTGCGGAAATTGTATAAAATTTTGATAATAAAACTTCAACGGACATTCCAAATAATTATTCAAATGCGTTACACTCATTTTATAGTTTTCTAATCGGCTTTTGAGCATATTTTCTTCCAGCAATTCTGGAGAAATTTTTTCTCTTTTCAATTGTAATACCGAATAATCAAAAACTTCATCATCTGTAAGTTTTTTATCTTCAAACAGAACATTTTTTTCTCCGTTTAGTGTTTCTAAAAATACCGATGGTGTTAAATCTTTTCCTTTTTCGTCTTCGGTAAAATGACTTATTTGTAAATATTTTTCTGCTCTTGTAATGGCTACAAAAAATAGTCTTCTTAGTTCTTCATCTTTACTTTCTTTGGCTACTTTTTGTACAATATTTTCTGGTAGCGAAAAACCAAAACTTCTTGCTCTTTTGCTTTCCCAAAGTTTGCTATTCATTCCCATGAGAAAAACATGTTTGTATTCCAAACCCTTTGAGCCGTGAATAGTGGTGAGCTGTACAGAATTTTCTGAATAGGTAGATTTTACAAAAGGAATACTAATGCCATAATCTCTATATTTTGTAATAATTTCTAAAAAAGCACTCAAGCTCAAATTTGTATTTTTTTGATTTTCTTGTTTTATAAAATCAAAAAATGTTTTTAGCTCTTGCAGCAACCAAACTTTTTCTTTGTGTTGTGTAATGTATTCTATACATTTTACATCATCTAAAATAGTTTGAAACAACAATTGTAACGGCAATTCTTGTAAATCTTTTTGCCATTTATTGGTTAATTCTGCAATATATTTTATTTCTTCAAGGCTTTTTTCGTCAAAAATTACTTCTAAGTTTGCTAAAGCTTCTCGCCAAGTTGTTTTTGGGTTTTTGTATCTGTTTTCACGCAGTTCAAATCCTAAACGTGCTACTTGTATGGCTTTTATATCAAAAAACGGATACAACATCATATTAAAAAGTAAGTCTTCTCTACTGTGCGGAATTCTGTTTTCTTCGGCTATATAAGTCAAAATGTCTAAAAGCATATTGGTCATTCTGCTCGATAGAATATCTATTTTTTTTCTAGTACTTACAGGAATGTTTTTTTGATTCAAACACTGCTGAATATCTTCACTTTGTTTGTGTTGGCTATATAAAACACCTATTTCTTTTAGGTTTACGCCTTGTTTGTTCAATTCAATAATTTGGTTGGCAATATCTGCCGTTTCATGGCTTGCATTTGGGTAGCTTACTATTTTAGGCAAAACGGTGTTTTCTTTTGCCACAGCACCAGAAGCAGTAAGGTTTTTGTCTAAAGTTACGGCTTCTATTTGGTTTATTAAACGTTCTTTATTTTCCTTTATAGTTGTAGCCGCCACATCTAAAATTTCTTGTGTAGAACGGTAATTATTTTTCAAAACTATGATTCTACGTTCTTGTTCTTCTTTGGGAAGATGCGCCAGCGTTAAGTCGTAAAAGTCTAAAATATTGCTCAAACTTGCACCTTGAAAACGGTAAATAGATTGGTCGTCATCGCCTACAACAAAAACGTTTGGTTTTTCCCAAAAAGAAACCAATAAACGCAAAATTTCATTCTGCGAACCATTTGTATCTTGATATTCGTCTACTAAAAAATAAAGAAACTGTTCTTGGTAAGTGCTTAGTAAATATTCGTTTTTCTGAAACTGATCTAGTACGTTTAAAATCATATCGTCAAAGTCATATTTATTGGCTTCGGTTTTTAATTTTTGATATTTTTCGAATTGTTTTGCTGCTTCAATTGTTATGTCAAACTTTTTTCTTTCTGCTTCAATTTTATCTGTTCTTACATCGCCTTTTAAAAAAACTAAACCTTCTTTTGTAGTTGTTTTTCTTTTGCAAATAAATTTTGAATCGTCAACCAATCCTTCAATATATTCATCTACAGAGTTAGCTATTTTTTGGTGACTAATGTTTTCTTTTTTCATAATAGAAAACAAGCTTTTTAGTCTTGAAATATCGTAATAAATTTTTCCTCTAAATCGTTTCAACAAACTGTCGTTGTCAAAACCATCTATCAATTTTTCGAATAGTTCTATTTCTTCAAGTTCAGAAATTGCTTCCATTTCGCCAAAGCCAAAAAGTGCTGAATGATCTTGAATTACTTTGTTACAAAAACTATGAAAAGTATGAATATTTACTTTGTAGGCTTCTGTTCCTATAAATCGAATCAACCTTTTTCGCATAGCCGTTACGCCTGCTTCGGTATAAGTAAGGCAGAGAATATTTTCTGCCATGGTATCGGTTTTTTCCAAAATATTTCCAACTCTTGCCGCCAGAATTTGGGTTTTTCCTGTTCCTGGGCCAGCTACTACCAGCACCGGACCATCTATGGTTTCTACGGCTTGTTTTTGAGCAGGGTTTAGTTTGTTGTATTCTTCTAAAAAGTTGTATTTTATGTTTTCCATGTTATTATATTATTGATACATTATGAAATTATACGACAAAATTATCGTACGATAACTTTAACTTCTATTTAAGCTAATTCTTCATTTGGCTTTTCAAAACCAAACATAGAATAGTCGTAAACCATATTTTTGGTCAAATCAAAAACACCGTCTTTAAACCTTTTGCCGTGTTTGTAGTGTTCTTGCCTATTCCAAGATTGGTAAACAATGCCTAGCTGGTCGTCTTGTTTGTTTGCATATTGACTCAAAATAAAGCTCGTTAAGTATTTTCCTATTTCTACACCTGCAGTTATTGCAGGATTTACCACTACACTTAAAACCAAAAGAATATTACTCAAAAAGCCATCAAAAGAATCGTGTTCCATTACATCTTTAAGCATTTGAGCTTGTGTTCTTACTTTTTCTTTACTACCTATAACTACAAGTTGCCAATTGAAATCTGCTGGAATTTCTTCTGCTTGGTAAAGTACAATTCCTGTATCGCCAAAGGTTAGTTCGTGTTCGTCTTTAATGTTTTCTATTGGTGTAAAAATTCTAGAAGTCATTACTTGCGCTACGGCTTCTTTTATCATTTCAATTTGTTCTTCTTTCGGTTTTGCTTTGGTAAAACCATTTAATGCTGGCAAAGAATTATTGCCAGTAGTAATAAAACTATAAATTTGAACATTCGCCTTGTCTAATTTCTTAAATAATCTGTTTACGCCATTGTCGTGTATAAACATTCTGTCTAATCTAAAGTAAAACATAGTTTTTGGTTTAAAGGTTAAATTAATACTTCAAAGATATATTAGTAAAGCGCATTGGACTTGCGGTTTATATTGTCTTGCAAATAAATTTAAGAAAAAATGATATTTCTTTACTTATAAAAACCTGTTCTATCTATTTCATCAAGTACTTTTTCGTGCAAAATATATTTTACAGATTGTTTCTGTTTCAAACTTTTTCTTATAAATGTTGAAGAAATTTTGAGTTGTGGAGCATCTAAAAATGTCACTTTTGCTTTTTCGGCATTTTTTATGTTGCTATGTCCGGGTCTGTTGTAAACGTAAAAAGGATATTCTTTGAATAAAATATCTGCATTTTTCCATTTGTGAAGGTTTTCTAAATTGTCGGAACCCATTATCAACGAAAATTCGTGCGACTTGTGTTTTTCTTTTAAGTAAATTAAAGTATCAATTGTATAGGAAGGTTTTGGTAATTTAAACTCAATATCTGAAGCTTTCAGTTTTTCGTTTCCTTCTATTGCCAAATTTACAAGATGTAACCTATCATATTCATTGAGCAAGTTTTTCTTTTCTTTAAATGGGTTTTGTGGAGAAACCACAAACCAAACTTGATCTAAATCTGTATTTGATGCAATATGCTCTGCTATAATTAAATGACCAATGTGAATAGGATTAAACGAACCAAAAAATAAACCAATTTTCATATTTAAAGTATTGAAACATAAATATAAAAAAATTGCAAGTATTTAGTAAAAAAATATTTGCTTAGGCTGAAAGAATAGTAATATAAAAATTAGTTGTTTACTATAAACTTTAGTTGTTCATTTTTGTTTATTAAAACAAAATAATTTCCTTTTACAAAGCCTGAAACATTTATTTTTTCAGTATTTGAAGTACTTGTTTTATTATATACTTGTTTGCCTATTGCATTAAATATGGCAACACTTGTATTTGTAGAAAGGTTTTCTAATTGAATAAAGTTTTGCGCCACAGTTGGAAACAATTTTGCTGGTTCTTTTAGCTGTTCTTGTTTATTTTCTATGCTTATTTTTTTGCTAAATGCAAAATCGTTTGCATTTGTACCATCTAAATTACTTAAAACACCTTGCATTTCTATATATCCTGCAGCTCTATCAGCAGCACTTATTTCAAGTTGAATAGTAATCGTATTTTCTTTTTTACCAAGTTGATTTTCTTCAACGTTTACTATTAAGTATTCATTTATACTATTTGAAGTATATTCAGAAACAGAAGACAAATCTCTTATTCTAGGATTATTGTTTCCAGAAAAGACAATATTTTGTCCTGCATATTCATTGGGAATAAATAATTCTAATTCTAATACATTATCTGTTTCGTCTTTTCCGCCTACTATAATGCCATCTATAATTGTAGCATGGCAAGCTGTACAAGTAAAACGATTATTTTCATAGTGATGCGTATCTTCATTTCCTGCATGAAAATTTAATGCCGTCATTAAAAATATTGGAGCAACGAGTAGGAGTAAAACTAAATTTTTCATAGGATTTGTTTTTTCTTTACTCTAAAATTAAGAAATTTTAACCTATAAACCAAATTAAGTATGTGTTGTGATTGTCATTTTTTCGTCATAAAAATATTACAATTGTAAAAACACTTATGTATTAACATGATAACTGCCTGTTAATACCATATTTAATTGTTCCCAAAAAAAAGAGTGATTTTATTCTACAATCATTGTTTTTTGTTGTTGTTTGTAGGCTACTCTTTCTACCATTTGTTTGGCAAAAAGCATAAAAACAATCATTACAACAAAGAAAGTACTCAGCAAAAAATTTATATATTGGTTGTTTGTTATCATACAGTTTATACGCACAAAAAAGACTTATTGTTGTGTTATTCTACTTTTTTTATTGGAATTTAACAAAATTTTGACAATTTGTATCTGTTTATTTTAAAGATATTGGAACAGTATATCTAACTTGAACTGGAATACCTCTTTGTAAACCTGGTTTATAAAACGTTGGCATTTTTTTAATATGTTCAATTGCTTCATTATCTATTTTATCTTCAATTCCTCTACGCAAAATAACATCTATTACGCTTCCATCTATATCAATCACAAAACTAATGTATATATTTCCTTCTAAGCATTTATTACTAAACAAATGAGGATTAAATAAACCAATATACTCTTTTATTGCTTTTTGAGTACAATTGTATTTGTCGTCTTCACGCTTTAAATCGAAACATTTTTTACTAAAAACTGGCATTTTTTCAACAACCAGTAACATTGTTGTATCTGAATTAGAATTTATTTGGCAAAACATTTTTGAAAAACCAAAAGATATAACTAACAAGATTAAACACTTTTTCATTGTTTGTTTTAAGATAGAAAACGAAAAAATTACACCAATATTTTACTTCACTATTTTATCCATTCCCATAAAGCCTTGCAATACTTCTGGCACTCTTATAAAACCATCTTCTTGATAGTTTTCTATTAGTGCTGCCATTATTCTTGGCAATGCTATTGCGCTTCCATTTAGTGTATGCGCCATGGCTTTTTTGCCATCTTTTGCTTTATATCTTAAATTTAATCTATTTGCTTGGTAAGTTTCAAAATTTGAAATAGAACTTACTTCTAGCCAACGTTCTTGTGCTGCAGAATAAACTTCTATATCGTAAGTAAGTGCAGATGTAAAGGTTAAATCGCCGCCACAAAGTCTTAAAACTCGGTATGGTAAACCTAGTTTTTGAACTAAAGTTTCTACGTAAGCCAACATTTCTTCCAAAGCTTCATAAGATTTTTCTGGGTGTGCAACTTGAACTATTTCTACTTTTTCAAATTGGTGTAGCCTGTTTAAACCTCTAACGTCTTTTCCATAAGAACCAGCTTCTCGTCTAAAACAAAAAGAATGACCTGCAAGTTTTACTGGAAATTCATTTTCTTTCATCATTACATCTCTATATATATTTGTAATTGGTACTTCTGCTGTTGGAATCATATAAAACCCATCTGCTGGCACTTCGTACATTTGCCCTTCTTTGTCTGGTAACTGACCTGTTCCTCTTGCCGATGCTTCGTTTACCATTAATGGAGAAATAATTTCTTCATAACCTGCTTCTACTGCACTATTTAAAAAGAAATTAATTAAGCTACGTTGTAGTTTTGCGCCTGCTCCTCTATAAACAGGAAAGCCTGCTCCGGTAAGTTTTACGCCAAGTTCTAAATCAAATAAATCATAATCTTTTGCTAGTTCCCAGTGTGGTTTTGCGCCAGTATAAAGTTTTGGCATTTTGCCTTCTGTACGCATTACTTCATTGTCTTCATCAGACTTGCCTGCTGGCACACTAGGATGCGGCACATTGGGTATTTGAAGTAGTTTTTCTGTAAGCAAGGCTTTTGTTTCGTTCTGTTTTTCTTTTAAAACATTAGAATCTTCTTTAAGTTTAGAAGATTCTTGTTTCAAAACCTCTGCTTCTGCTCCTTTACCAGACTTAAATAGTATACCGATGCTCTTAGCATTGCTATTCTGACTAGCCAAATTAGTATCTAATTCTTGCTGAATAGATTTACGCTCATCGTCTAGTTTTATTATTTCTTTGAGTTTAGAAGAAAGGTTTTCTATGCTTCTAACTTTCATTAAATCAATGATGCTATCAAAGTTTTCTTTTATGTAATTTACATTCAACATGGTATAAAATTTTTGCAAAGATAAAGGCATTTACGATTTTTGATTTACGATTTACGATTTTTTCATAAATAGTCAACAGATTTATTTTTCATAAAGATTTTTCTAGCTTTAAAATCATTTAAAAAACCAAAAAGTAATCCGATTAATGATTAAATTTGTGTTATGCAAAGAATGAACCTTTCACAAAAGCAAATGCAAAAGTTGTCGCCACAGCAAATTCAATTAATGAAATTGTTGCAGATTACTACGGCAGACCTTGATTCTCGTATTGAAGAGGAGCTTGAAGTGAACCCAGCACTAGAAAAAGGCGAAGAGGAAGAAAAGGAAGAATTTGAACAGGAAAAAGAAGATACAAAAGAAGAAGACGAGTATAAAGATGAGTTTGATGTAGATGATTATTTTTCTGATGATGATGAGTTTCCTGATTATAAAACATATAACAACAATAGTAGCCCTGATGACGAGAACAAAACGATTCCAATAGAAGTTGGCGTTTCTTTTCATGAAAGTTTAAAAAAACAGCTTGGAATAAAAAAGCTAAATGAAAAAGACGAAAAAGTTGGTTTACAAATAATAGGTAGTGTAGATGATGACGGTTATTTACGTAGAGAAATTGCAAATATTGTAAACGACTTGGCTTTTGGGCAAAACGTAATGGTAGAAGAAGACAAAGTATTAGAAATATTGTCTATTGTTCAGAGTTTTGACCCTTCTGGAGTTGCTGCAAGAGACTTGCGTGAATGTTTATTGATACAATTAAAAGCAAAAGACAGCACGCCACCAATACGTTTTGCTGTCAAAATTTTAGATGAAAACTTTGACCTTTTCACAAAGAAACACTATTCTAAACTAAGAAAAATTTACAACTTAGAAGAAGACGAACTAAAATCTGTTGTAGATGAAATTTTAAAACTAAACCCAAAACCAGGCGGTGGTTATTCTGGTGGAAAAACCAAAATTCAACAATACATTACACCAGATTTTACCATAAAAAACAATGATGGCGATTTAGAATTGCTTTTAAATATGCGAAATGCACCTGCACTTCAAGTAAGTAGGTCTTTTAAAGACATGTTGCAAACATACAAGGCTACAAAAGAGGCTAGTAAAAAGCAAAAAGATGAAGTCATGTTTATAAAGCAAAAAATAGATGCTGCAAAGTGGTTTATAGATGCTATAAGACAAAGACAACAAACGCTTATGCTTGTAATGCGTGCCATTTTAGATATGCAGAAAGAATTTTTTTTAACTGGCGATGAAACCAATTTAAAACCAATGATTTTAAAAGACATTGCCGACAAAGTGGACTTGGACATTTCTACAGTTTCTAGAGTTGCCAATTCTAAATATGTGCAAACGGAGTTTGGAATGATAAAGTTGAAATATTTCTTTTCAGAATCTATGACAAACTCTGATGGCGAAGAAGTTTCTACAAGAGAAATTAAGTCTATTCTTCAAGATATTATAGCCGATGAAGATAAAAAGAAACCTTTTTCTGATCAAAAATTAATGGAACTTTTAGCCAAAGAAGGTTACCCAATAGCCAGAAGAACTGTAGCAAAATATAGAGAACAACTGAATATTCCGGTAGCAAGATTGAGAAAGGAGCTTTAGAAGTTAGGTGTTAGATGCTTGAAGTTGGGTGTTGGAAGTTTTTTTGACTCGTTATATTTCACTCGTATTTGCGATGAGGTACGAAGAAGCAATCTTACTCAGTTTCAAGAATAACCAGATTACTACACTGCATTCGTAATGACGAATTAGCAAATAAAAAACAAAAAAATGAAATCATTCGCAAAATTTATATCACTTATTTTTCATCCAATATTTATGCCTATTTATATGGCGTTTATTGTGGTAGAAATGAACCCAACAACTTTTGTTGATTTACACGGCAAAGCCTATAATTTAAAATTGGGAATGCTTACAATGCTTATGGTTGGTTTTCCATTAATTTCTATTGCTATTATGAAAGGTTTGGGCTTTATTGAATCATTTAAAATGCAAGGAACAAAAGAGCGTTTTATTCCTATGATTGCTGTGGCTACATTTTATTTATGGGCTTTTACAATGTACAAACCAACTAGTCAAATGCAATACGCCTCAGAGCCATTGCTTGCAAACATGATTTTGGGTTGTGTGCTTGGTGTTTTTATGGCTTTCTTTTTCAATTCTTTTTATAAAATTAGTTTTCATGCCATTGCCGCAGGTGGTTTTGTAGCTATGGTAATGAATATTATGCCTTATTCTACTTTCAATTTAACGCCTTTTCTCATTTTATCTATATTGTTAGCTGGTTTAATTGCTACTGCTAGACTTTATTTAAAAGAACATACTTCAAAAGAGGTTTATATGGGATTGTTGGCGGGCTATTTTGCTATGTTTTTTGCATACCAAGTTTATGGTAAAATAATGAATGCTGTTGGTTTGTAAAAAGGCTAAGCAGCAAAATTAAGTTAAGCATTAAGAAATTAAGTTTCACTTCTTTCTAATTATTCTCTTATTCAAAATACTAACTTCTGAACCTTCTGCAAGAAATATATTTGCTGGTTTTTGCTTATTTAAAAAGCTAAATTGGATTCCATAAAGTGCTCCGAAATCTATTTCTAAACCATAATCCCAAACTGGAAAAACTTTCCATTTTGGATGCTGAACTTCATATTCTGAACTCATTTTTTCATCTACTTTTGTGTATCCGAAATAATGTTCTGCAATAAATTCTTCAATACTATTTTCTTTTATAGAAAAAGCTTTGTTTTCTGCTCTCACTTCTATTTTTTGCCAATTTTTTTGTTGCTTAAAACTGTAAGAAATCTTTCTGTTTTCTACATCTTCAATTTTTTTGTGTTTCATTTGCATTGTCTGGTAATTCTCGTTGTAAAAAGCATTTGCAATGATAGAAATCATTCTTTTAGGTACAATTTCTTTTATAAAGACAACACCTCTTCTTTCTTCGCCTTTGTGTATGTGCTTTACGTAAAACCGCAAATTCACTTCTTCAAAGTTGATATGAAAAGGAATTTTTAAACCTAATATTTTATTATTTTTAAACATAAAGGCAACCAATGATACGTAATATTTTCCATCGAAAGAATCTAATTCTGTTGCGCTTGGCAAAAATGATAAAAGTAAACTTGGATCTATTTCATAATTTATCATTATAAGATTTTTCCATTCTGCTGTTAAAAAAGTGTTTTTCATAATTTTTGTTTCGTTTTTAATTTAAACATTAAGGAATTAAGGTTCTTTAATAAGAATCAATAATTCTTAATTCCTTAATGTTTTAAAAAGTGAATTGTCATACTTTGAAAAATAAAATTGCTTTGTATAATAAATACACAATTAGTGAAATGACTATGTTAAAAAAGTAGCCATAAACTAGAAAGACTCCCATTAGTAAAAGTATTGAACTCTTTTCTGGCTCTTGATTATACATCATATAAATTAAACCACTTATTACAACCAAAAATGTATAACTAATGAAAGTTGTGATATATGATGATTGAAATCCATTGAATCTTTTAATATTATTATTTAAACAATGAATAAAGAATAAGAAAGCTAATGAGATAAACCCAAAGATAATTAGTCCTTTTATTTCTGCGTTATCAATAAAGTTGCCAATAATTGTTATAGTAACAATACAACCAGCCACAAACAAACTCGAAAACTGAAATACGTTTTGTTCTTGAATTGTTTTCATAATTATATCGTTAACTGATGATTGTTATTTCTATTTGCTTTAGAAACTTTTCTTCCTCTAAACAGTAAAAACAAGTTTGCAAACAATACAATTCCTAAGTAAACAGAAAAGCCGCCTATTTTTTGTGCTAAAGTTTCTACCATTCCTTGGTATGTAGCCAGGCTATAAATTTCTAAAATTAGAAATGCAAAACCAATATTTAAAAGGTAAAAGCCTATTTCAAAAAGTTTATTTGTTGCGCTTGCTATTTCTTCTTTTCCACTAAAAATGTCGAGCATAAATATTTTGGCATTTGTAAATAGTTTTTTTGATACAAATACTGTCAGTAAAATAGTTATAGGCAAATAAATGGCATAAGCGATGAGTACTAAATTGTTGTTTTCCATGATAATTAATTTATTGAATGATTAAATGATTTATAATAAGAGATTGTGGCCAACACTCCAATGTTTATATAATTGAGTAAAGCAAGAACTAATAAAATATTCGCTAAGTTTAATGAAACAGAACTCACAACTTCTGCAAAGCTTGAAGGATTTGTCCAGTCGCTAATTTTTAGAATTGCATAACCTATGTTTACTAAATAATACCCAACCAACAATAAATTATTGATGGCGTGCGCTACTTTTTCATCTTCAAAAATGGATACTATATAATGTATACCGTTTTTATGAAACGCTTTTCCCACCCAAACTGTAATAAATACCGTTACGATAAGATATATTAGATATGAGAATAGGTTATAATTCATTTTATGTTTTTAAACTTTCAATAATTACTGAAAGTTTTGGTTAAAAAAATATTTATTTCATAAACTTCATAAAGGTTTTTAAAAACCAGTTTTCTTCCGAGCCGCTTATTTTGTTTAAAGATCTATCTGCAAGTTCAGAAAAAGATTTTATGGCATTTATTTGTGTTTTAAACTGCTTTGTGCTTTCTGCTTTGTCCTCTATTTGTGCATTAGAAAGTTGTGTTAATACTTCAAGCATTGGCGTTAGTTCATTTCGCTGTCTAGATTTTATTACGCGCTGGGTAACTTTCCAAATATCTTTTTCGCCTCTAAAAAACTCTTTCCTTTCACCTGCTTGTATTTCTTTGTAAACTAAACCCCAATCTATAAGTGCTCTAATGTTCATATTGGCGTTTCCCCTTGAAATTTTAAGCGATTCCATCACATCTTCTGCAGAAAGAACTTCTTCTGAAATTAAAAACAAAGCATGAATCTGAGCCATAGTTCTGTTTATTCCCCAGTTTGAACCCAAAACGCCCCAAGATTGAATAAATTTTTCTTTTGCTTCATTTAATTTCATATTGCAAATATAAAACAAACTTTTTAAACTTTCAGTAATTTTTGAAAGTTTATTTAAAAAATTACTTTTCTCTGACATATTTATACCAAACTATTATAATCTTTACAGGCTATGAAAATCATTATAATAATTTTTACTTTTTTTATTTCAGTTAACACTTTTAGTCAATATTCTTATTCGGGAATGGTTACAGACGAAAACAAAACGCCTATTCCATTTTCGAATGTAAGTTTAAAAACGGATACAAAAGTTTATGGTGCAACAACAGATTTTGATGGATTTTTTATAATTAAAGGCATTCCAGCAGGGAACTATGCTTTAAAAGTAAGTTATATTGGCTACGTAACTAAAGAAAATACTTCTTTTCAAATAAACACAAATAAAACGGACACTTTTCAATTATTTCCTAGTGAGCAAAAACTAGAAGAAATAGTAGTAATTAGAAATAAGATTCCACTTATAGATGCAGGTATGACCAGTTCTAAACAAGTTATTACAAACACAAACACAGGAAACATAAATGTAAGAGGAAGTAGAAGAACTGTTGCTAAAAATTATAAGCCTTTACCAGATCAAGCATATATTATAGAAAATGAAGAAGGTTTTACCAATACCGTAGAAGAAAATACCTCTACTTTTTCAATAGATGTAGACAATGCTTCATACACGCTCATAAGAAATTCTATTTTAAAACAAAAACAGATTCCAGCAGCAGAAAATGTAAGAATAGAAGAAATGATAAACTATTTTGACTATAACTATGCTGAACCAAAAAATGGAGAAACTTTTTCGGCTATTACAGAACTTGGAAACTGTCCTTGGAATACCAAAGCCAAACTTTTGCATATAGGTATTCAAGGCAAAAGAATTGACTACAAAAACCTAGACAACAGTAACTTAGTGTTTCTTATAGATGTTTCTGGCTCTATGACATATAGTCTTTCTCTTATTCAGAAGTCGCTAAATTTATTGGTAGATAATTTAACAGAAAAAGACAAAATATCTATAGTTGCCTATGCCGGAGCAGCAGGAGAAGTACTTGAAGCAACACCCGCCAGCGAAAAGCCGAAAATAAAAGAGGCAATCAACAATTTAAAAGCAGGTGGCTCTACTGCTGGCGGTGCAGGTATACAACTTGCATACAAAATAGCAAAAAAGAACTTTATAAAGGGCGGAAACAATAGAGTAATTTTATGCACAGATGGTGATTTTAACCTTGGCATTTCTACAGAAGAAGGTTTGATAAAGCTAATAGAAGAAAAACGAAAAGAAAAAGTGTTTTTGAGTGTTTGTGGTTTTGGGCGAGCTTTATATAGCGACAAAAAAATGGAAAGCCTTGCCAACAAAGGAAATGGAAACTACTACTTTATAGATAGTGAAAAAGAAGCAAAAAAAGTATTTATCACACAAATGGGCGGAACGCTGTTTACGATAGCAAAAGACTTTAAAATTCAGATGGTTTTTAATGAAGAGCTAGTAAAGTCTTATAGATTAATAGGTTATGAAAACAGAAAACTAAACAACGAAGATTTTAAAGACGACAAAAAAGATGCTGGTGAACTTGGAGCAGGGCAAACTGTTACAGCGCTTTACGAAGTTATTTTAAAAGATAAAACTAAAGAAAAAGATTTGGCAACGATAAAATTACGTTTCAAAAAGCCAGAAGCACAAAAGAGTAAATTATTTGAATACGCTATTACAAATAAACTTATTGAAGAGAATAAAACTTCAAGAAATTTTAATTTTTCTGCTACTGTAGCTTCTTTTGGTTTATTGCTTAGCAATACGAATACAAAAAACAAAGTTCCAGTTCAAGAATTGATAGCAAGAGCAAAAGCAGCTATTTCTGAAAAAGACAAAGCAAGTAGAAATGAATTTGTAGCAATTTTGGAAGCTTATGAAAAGTTGAACAATAAATAGTTTTAGTATTATAATTTTTCTAATCTAAGTTCTAATTGATAAATTATTTCTTTAAGTTTGTCAAAACTATATTCATATTTAATAAATGTTTTTATAAAATATAAAAAATACAGAAAAATAAAAAAACAAAGAAACAAATCCATAATATTTAAATAAATTTTTCAGCAATCTGAACAGCATTTGTAGCGGCTCCTTTTCTTAAATTATCAGCAACTATCCAAAGGTTGATAGATTTGTCTTGAGATAAATCTTTTCGAATTCGCCCTACAAAAACATCGTCTTTATGTTCGGAATACAATGGCATTGGATACTCGTTTTTTTCTGGATTATCTTGAATAGTAATACCTTCTGTTTTCTCTAAAATTTCAAAGATATTCTTCATTTCAAAATCCTTTTCAAATTCTACATTTACGGCCATAGAATGTCCGCCCATTACAGGCACACGAACTACTGTTGCTGTAATTTTTATGTCATTATCGCTAAGTATTTTTCTGGTTTCGTTTACTAGCTTGGTTTCTTCAGAAGTATATGCGTCTGCATCAAAATCGCCAGCATGTGGCAAGCAGTTCAAATCTATTTGATAAGGATAAACCATTTCCGCATCATTTCCTGCTCGTTCGTCCATCATTTGTTTTACGGCTTTTACGCCTGTTCCTGTTACAGATTGATAAGTAGAAATTACTAAACGTTTTATTTTAAGTGCTTTGTGCAATTCGTTTAAAGCCAAAACCATTTGAATTGTAGAACAGTTTGGATTGGCAATAATTTTATTGTCGTTTTCTATGGCATCAAAATTGATTTCTGGAACAACTAAGGGCACATCTTTTTCCATTCGCCATGCTGAACTGTTGTCTATTACTATAGTGCCGTTTGCTGAAAATTTTGGAGCCCATTCTTTAGAAGTGCTTCCACCAGCAGAAAAAATAGCAATATCTGGCTTGGCTTCTACTGCTGTTTGTAAATTTACACAAGTATATTCTTTTTCATTACAAAGCAATTTTTTACCTACAGATTTTTCTGAGGCTACTAAAATTAATTCTGTAAAAGGAAATTTTCTTTCTGCTAAAACTTTCAGCATGATGTTTCCTACCATTCCGGTAGCTCCTACTATTGCTAATTTCATGTTGTTTTTTTTTATTAAAGTAAAGGCTTTCAAAAACCATCATAAATCCTTTATTGCTGCACGGGCAAGTGTTTCAAAAGCGATAAATTTTAAATTACAATTTATATTTAAGCTACAAAAATGCACATTTTTCAGTAAATAAAACCAGCTCTTAAACGCATTATTTAAACATAAATTTGTTAATTTGATTCTTATTTTATCGAAAAAATGTAATTTTAGCGAGTGAGAACAATTATACTAACACTTTTTATAGCATTGGGCTTTTTTGCAAAGGCACAATTTCAAGACAATTTTACCGATGGCAACTTTACTTCAAACCCTATTTGGATTGGAGATACTGATAGTTTTGAAGTAGATTTGAGCAATCAACTACATTTAAACGCTCCTTCAAATTCTCAAGAGTCATATTTGGCAGTTCCTTCTTTGGCGGCTGTAGACGGTTATTGGGAATTTTATGTCGATTTAGATTTTAACCCTTCGGGAAGCAATAGAGCTTATGTTTATTTAATTTCTGACCAGGCAAATTTAAAAGGCTCATTAAACGGTTATTATGTTTTGGTTGGTAGCACAAGTGACGAAGTAAGTTTATATCGCCAAAACGGAACGTCTTCTTCAGAAATTATAGATGGAACAGATGGAACGGTTGCTATTTCTCCAAAAGTAAAAATTAAAGTTACTAGAGATCTTTTTGGAAATTTTGAATTGTTTACAGATACTTCACTTACTTTCACCAATCCCATTAGCGAAGGAAGCGTTTTTGATAACAACTATATGAGTAGTACACATTTTGGCGTTCTTTGTGATTATTCTTCTACAAGGTCAGACAAGTTCTTTTTTGACGATTTTGATGTTACGGCTCAACAGTTTGTAGATGTTTTTCCTGCTAAGGTTAGCAATTTTGAAATTACGAGTTTAAATACATTAAAGCTAAATTTCAATGAAGAATTAACTTCTATTAGCGCAGAAAACAATTCCAATTATACTGTAAATAACAGTATTGGAAACGCAAGTTCGAGTATTTATAATAATGTCGACAATTCTGTAGTGCTTACTTTTTCTAATAATTTTATGCCTGGAATTAATTATAGCCTTTCTGCAAATAATTTGGAAGATCTAAACACAAACGTCTTAGATACAAATATTGCTTTTAAACTAAATGCTGCGTATAATTTTGAAGACATCATTTTTAATGAAATATTGGCAGACGAAACACCTTCTTTTGGCTTACCTACTTTCGAATTTTTGGAGTTTAAAAACTTAACAGCAGACACTCTATTTACAGAAGCTTGGTTTTTGAGCGATTTTACAGATACAACTTATTTTTCAGCAGATACAATTCTTCCAAACGAATATGTGATTATTGGAAACACATCTGCCGAGACTTTTTATGAAGGTTTTGGGAAAACATTTGGACTAAGCAGCTTTATAAGTTTAAACAAAACCGAAGATCTTTTAACGCTTTATGACCAATATGGAACAGTTTTAGATTCTCTTCATTATTTTGATGATTGGTTTGCTGGTGCTACAGCTCCAAATGGAGATGACAAAGTAGATGGTGGCTGGTCACTTTCTAGAATTTCAGATAATTACCCTTGTTCTTCTGCAGGAAATTGGACTCCTAGTAATGATGCACTTGGTGGCTCGCCAGGAGAAATAAATAGTTTTAACAGCACTTCTGGTTCTACTGCGCCAAAATTTACTTCTGCTACTTTTATAAATGATACAACTATACAACTTATTTTTGATCAAGAAATTGTTGGTGGAAATGATATTGCAAATTACGAAGTTTCTGCTTTAAATACAGACTTAGTTGAAACACAGCAAATAACAAATGTTTCTGGTTCTGGAAATATGTTTTTTGCAACTATTGCAGAAGTAGTAAATTTAGATTATATATATTCTATAAGCCTTACTAATATCCAAAACTGTGCTGGTGTTGCAATGTTAGAAAACACTTCTGACGTGTATTTTATAAAATCACCAGAAGTTGGCGATTTAGTTTTAAACGAAATTCTTTCAAACCCATATACAGGAGCGCAAGATTATATAGAAATATACAACACAACAAACCAAGCAATAGATTTAAATGGTTTAAGTTTTATTGAATATTATACAGATTATACAGACAGTATTCAAGATGCTTCTGCAGTTTTAACAAGCAATTACGTATTGCCTCCAAATGCTTACTTTACTTTTTCTGAAGATACCGAATCGGTATTTTTAAATTATATAGTAGATAAACCCGAATGGCTTTTTGAACTAAATATTCCAAACCTTGCAGATAAAGAAGGCGACATTGCAATTGTGTTTTTTGATTCTATAATTATAGACAGATTGCATTATTTTTCTCGTTGGAATTTTGAACTTTTAGACACAGACAATGGTGTAGCTCTTGAAAGAATAAAAGCTAGTGGCGAAACCCAAGACGATGCAAATTGGGCAAGTGCAGCAGCAGGTGTAGGTTTTGGTACGCCTACGGCAAAAAACTCGATGGCATTTGTAGATGTGGAGCAAGAAGGAATAGTAACAGTAAGTCCAGAAGTTTTTACGCCAAACCAAGACGGAATTGATGATTTTGCTTTAATAAACTATACATTAGATCAGGCTGGTTATGTTGCCGATGTAGGCGTTTATGATGTTGTGGGAAGAAAAATAAAAGATCTAGCAACAAAAGAAACCATAGGTGCAGAAGGTTTTTGGAAATGGGACGGAACCAATTACAACAGAGAAAAAGCTAAAATTGGAATGTATGTAGTTTTGGTAAGTTTGTTCGATTTAGACGGAAAGAAAAAGCAATATAAAAAAACTGTAGTTTTGGGAACTCAATTTTAATAAATGATTTAATAAAAGAATGATTCAATGCTGTAATGTTTAACAGCACTACAATATTGAATCATCGTATCATTAAACCATTGAATCATTGTAAAAATGCTTGTAAAAACAGAAGCCCTCATTTTAAAAACCACTAAGTTTCGAGAAACGAGTCTTATCGTAAAAGCCTACACGCAGTCGCACGGTGTGCTTTCGTTTATTGTTAATGGCGTGCGTACTGCAAAAAAAACCAACAAAGCAGTTCTTTTTCAGCCATTAAATTATTTAGATATTATTGTTTATTACAAAGAAAATAAAGGGCTTTTGCATTTGAAAGAATATAAATTTAATATGCTTTATCAAGAAATTCCTTTTAATATTGTAAAATCTTCTCTCGCTATTTTAATGCTAGAAGTTGTAGAACATATTGTAAAAGAAGAAGAGGAAAACGATGAATTGTACGATTTCTTGAAAAATGCTTTTGTTACACTAGATTTAGAAAAAGGAAACATAGCCAATTATCATTTATATTTTTTGGCATCACTAACCAGTTTTATAGGCATAAACGCACAAGGAAAATATTCTGAAAAAACGCCTTATTTTAATATGAACGAAGGAAGATTTTCTGCGAGTTCAAAAAACTTCAACTACTTGCAAGGCAGAATGTGTGAAAATTTTTCACTTTTAGTGCAAAAAACGACCATTTCGATAAATAAAGCGGAAAGAAAAGCACTTTTAGATATTTTTCTAAGTTATTACAAAATACATATTGACGACTTTAGGCAAATAAAGTCTGTTGAGGTTTTGGAGACGGTTTTGGGTTAGCTTTAAATCAAAACCTTCTCATTGGCTTTATATTATTTGAATAATACTCGTACTCTTCAGATGTGTTACCAAAACTACCATGCAAAGTCCAAGCCTTTGTATCATTCTGAGTAGATCTCGTTGAACTCCAATATTCAGAACCATAAGCAAAGTACATTCCAGAACTGAAGGCAATTGTTAACTCGTCTATTGATGGTAAAAACCAATCGCTATAACTTACTCCATTATAAACTTTGGTATACAAATCACAAACTTTAGCTGCAATACCTGGTGTAGAGCAATAAGCTAAAATAACATTGGTGTTTTCTTGTCCTGTTCCAATTCCTGCTTGTGTATTTGTAACATAAGGACAACCAAATTCAGCTGAATTAATATTAATATCATCTATACTTGCTTCTATATAACGCCAACCATTACTATAAACTCCCTTATCGTGTATTATTACACCTCCCGAAGGACCCGCATCTCCCACTAAATATGTTATTGGCGTAACTCCTCCATTATTATATGTAATGCTATCTATATCTGAAAGTAAATAATCTGTTGCGCCACTTGGTGTGTGCACAGTCATTGTTGTTTGTGCAAAGGCGTTTATTGTAAATAATAATATTATTGTAGTAAGTATATTTTTTATCATCATTGTTTATTTTTTTATGATTTTATGTGTTGAAATAGCATTTTCTGAAGACAATTTACAGAAATAAATTCCTTTTGGTAATTCTTTTATTTCGCTAGATAAATTTAATTCAGATTTTCCATTTTTAATTTCAATTTTTGATGTCGAAACTATTTTTGCATCAATATCTAATATTTCTACTTGAATGTCTTTATCTCTAGTGTTTTCAAAGCTGATAATAAAAACATCTGAGACTGGATTTGGAAATAATTTTAAGTTCGTAAAATTTGCATTCTCATATATGTAACTTGGTTCAATTACAGTTGTATCTGTTGCTGTTGTGTCAGAAAAACCTTTATAGTTATAATTTGTTATTTCAAAAACATTCCAAGACTCTGTAGTTCCATTTTTCATATTTAGGTTCATATTATCTCCCGCAAAGCTAATATTTCTAATATCTGTTAGGCTAAATAATTCTTGTGTTCCGTCTGTAAATTCTAAATAAATATTCTGAGCAAAACTAAGTGAAACAAAAAACGAAAACAATAAAAACAAGTATATTTTTTTCATAAATAATTTTTTTATATTGTAAATATAGCTTTTTTTTAAACAAGTACAAAACCCAGTTCTAAATCAATAAATGTTAAACAAATAATTAAAAATCACTTCTTTCACTTAATTGTGATCATTATAAACCATATACATTTGACTTTTTCATTATTTTTAACTAACTTTGTTTAACGACAAATAAAAAGCATTGAAA
>CAKZQD010000091.1 GCA_937139485.1 uncultured Bacteroidota bacterium
ATTGCTGTTTAGAATGCTTTAAGAAGTTTTGTTTTCAACTACTTGAAATATTGTATTGTTAAATTTTTCATTATCAGTACATTATATTTACTTCTGTAAAAAACGAGTATTATTGTTAGTCGAATTCAGGTTTTAAAGATAACATCTCAAAAATATTAATGTATAAATACTAGGTTTTATTATTTTTGTGGCAAAAGAAAAAACATGAAAAACGGAATCATAGTATTATTTATCTTAGGAATTTTGTCTTTAAGTTCTTGTAAAGAAACCAAAACAGATTTAGTAGGAGAGTGGCGTTTAGAAAAAATGGATTTAGCAGGAGAAGAAATTTTTGCTAATGTATTAGCAAACCCAACTTATACTTTCAATCAAGATAAAACTTACCTGATAAGAGCCAGCGGACAAACTGAAACCGGAACTTGGAAATTGAAAGAGAATAAATTAGTTTTGTTTTCAAAAGAATTGGATAAAGAAACCAATATTGATATTCAAACCTTAACTCCTGAATCATTAATTTACAAAATCGGAGAAGATAATATTTCAACAGTTTATTTAATTAAGTAATTAATAAACACATCTGTTAAATTTCATTTTTTTAAGTATCTTTGACACATGACATTAATGATGACTGTTTTAATATTTTTGCTTGCATTAAGTGCGTTCTTAATTATAGTAGAAATATTTTTTATTCCTGGAACTACTTTGTTTGGAATAGCGGGAGGAATTGGTGCAGTAATTTCAATTTATTATGCATTTCAAGAATCTACAAATTTAGGTTATATTGCTATAGCAGCTGCTGTTGTGTTTTTTATTATATTTTTTATTTTAGGTAAAAATATGATGGATAAATCTAAGTTTAATTTAAAATCTGAACTTACAGAAAAAGTGAATACATATAATGATGGTTTGGTAAACATAGGCGATAAAGGAATCACTTTATCGGTATTAAAACCACAAGGAAAAGCTAAAGTTGATAATAAAAAAATAGAAGTATATTCGTTTGGTTCTTATATAGAAAAAGGCGTTGAAATTGAAATTATTAAAATAGAAGAAAATAAAATATTTGTAAACCCATTAATTTAAATTAACTATGTTAGGAGTACCATTGATTGCCATTTTAGTTATCATTATATTTATAATGATAATGTTTTTTTACTTTATTCCATTAGGATTATGGATTTCTGCCATAGCATCTAATGTTAAAGTAAGCATTATGTCGCTAATAGGAATGCGACTAAGAAAAGTCCCACCATCTGTTATCGTAAATGCAATGATTACAGGTCATAAAGCTGGTTTAAATTTAAACCAAGAACTTTTAGAAGCACATTATCTTGCAGGAGGAAATGTAGTAAGAGTTGTAAATGCTTTAATTTCTGCCGATAAAGCAAATATAGATTTACAATTTAACTCTGCTACAGCTATAGATTTAGCTGGAAGAGATGTTTTAGAAGCCGTGCATTTATCTGTAAATCCAAGAGTTATAGAATCTCCACCAGTTTCTGCTATTGCAAAAGATGGAATACAATTAATTGCAAAAGCAAGAGTTACTGTTAGAGCAAATATTAAACAACTTGTTGGTGGTGCTGGCGAAGAAACTATATTGGCTAGAGTAGGAGAAGGAGTAGTATCTTCAATTGGTTCTGCACAGTCACACAAAACAGTTTTAGAAAATCCCGATACAATTTCAAAAGCTGTATTAGAGAAAGGACTTGATTCTGGAACAGCATTTGAAATTTTGTCTATTGATATTGCAGATGTAGATGTTGGAAAAAATATTGGAGCAGAACTTCAAATGGATCAAGCAAATGCAGATAAAAATATTGCACAAGCAAAAGCAGAAGAAAGACGCTCTATGGCAATAGCACACGAGCAAGAAATGAAAGCTTTGGCACAAGAAGCAAAAGCAAAAGTAATTTTAGCCGAAGCAGAAATTCCTAAGGCAATTTCAGATGCTTTTAAAAATGGTCAGTTAGGAATAATGGACTATTATAAATTTGAAAACATAAAAGCAGATACAGATATGAGAGAATCTATTTCTGGTAAAGGTGGAAAATCTAAATAAAATTTAGTAAAAATTTGATGTAAAAAAAGCCTCAACAATTAATTTTGTTGAGGCTTTTTTTATAATATTTATAAAGGAGTCAAAGGGTTTCCTTCAAAAATCTTACATTTACTGGTTTGTTTTCGTTTTCTTTTTAAATTATCTTCGGTATCTAAAATGATATTCATAGATAGTTCTCCAGAAATATTTGACTTGAAATTTAAACCACCAATATTCATATCTATACTTGCACCAATTTGGTATCTCGTGTTTGATTTTCCAAACCGTCCTGTATGACCTGCAGTAAGTATCATACTATTTGTAGTTTGAAAATCGAATACACTTGTTTGATAATACAAACCTATATAAAGAGGTTTTGAAAAGTTTTGAATGTTTGCGTAAACGTATCTATTTACAACATAAAAATTCATTCCAAAAGTATAGGTTTTAAATGGATCTTGTATTTCAATCATTACTTTTGGATTCAAATACATCTTGTTTTTCTTCAACTTGAAACTTACACTTCCAAAACTTGAATATTTTCTATTCAAACCTTCTTGCTGAAAGTTTAAAGAAATATTTGGTTTGTTCAAATGATTTACAGAAAAAGAAAACTCACCAGAAACATCTTTTCCTAAATTTCCTTTAGCTACAAAACCAGAAGAAGCATCTAAATAATGTCTATTGCCACTTTCTGGTGTTTGGTATGAAGATGGGTTCAATAAATAACCATCTTCAGCAGAAATTTGGTCTGAAAAAACTAATTTGTTATGATCTACGCTCAGATTATTATAAGACAAACCTAAACCTATAAACAAACTAAAGTTTCTAGTTTTTAATGGCATATGCCAAGAATAGTTTAAACCTGCGTGTGTATGTTTGTAAAAACCTTCTCCTTTAAAACTTTGAAATAAATTAAGACTTAAACCGCCTATTAAAATATTTCCAAAACGTTTGTCAACTGTTAAATTGTAAGAACTTAGCGGCCCAGGAAGTGTTTTCCCAGGAACATTAAACCATTGGTTTCTATAGTTTACTCCTATTCTTAAATCTTTGCTTCCTCCAGAATATGCAGGGTTCATATAAATTGGATTCAAATCGAACTGAGAAAATCTAAAATCTTGTGCATTTAAAGAAATCCCTATAATGATTGCTATGGTTAAAAGTATCTTCTTCATAGTTATTTAATTAAAGTTATTGTACCAATATTTTTAGTTCCATTACCTGTCGTTTTTCCCCTCCAAACTTCATTGTTTTCAAACACGGCATCTATTTCCCATATATAAACATCTTGTGGCAATAATATTCCTGTTTCTATATGTTCGCCTCTCCAAGCTTCAGACGGTGTATTATTTTCTAATTTTGTAGAATACCAAACCAGTTCGCCCCAAGTATTAAAAATAGAAATTTTATAAGTTTTCAAACAAGTAGCTTTTGGTAAAAAAGTACTTACTTCATCAATACCTAAAAGTGGACTAATTGCATTTGCAACATACAAATTATTTTTAGCGTAAGCTATAGAAATAACTTTGCTTAAAGTATCTAAACATCTCTCTATACTTTCAGAAATTAATAATACAGAAAAAGTACCATCTTCTGGATATAAATTCACAGGATTTACTATAGTACTTGAATCTCCATCTCCAAAATCCCAATAATAATTTACTGCATTTGTTGTATTGTTTTCAAACGCTACTTCAATATCTCCTGAACACTCTACTTTTGTTTTTGTGTAGTCAAATTCTGTAACTGGGTTTTCAAAAACTTCTATCTGTATTGCTTTTGAATCGAAACTGCAAGAATCTGCAGAATATACAAACTGTGTTATAGTGTAGTTTCCTGAATTTGGAAAAAATATATTGAAACTAGCTTCTAGCATATTAGCTGTTATATTTCCATAACCTAAGTCGTAATATACATATGCTGCTCCAATAGCATTGTTGTAAATTTCGAAAGAAATATTTGGACAAACTCCATTTGTAGAACTACTCAAATCAGCTTCAACACTATTTGGATATATCGTAATTGGAATTTCTTGTGTGTCAATTCCACATTCATTAATACTTATTATTAAAACATTTTCAGTAATATTTATAGAGCTTAGGTTTAAAAATGTATGACTAAAATCTACAGTTCCCTGAAATCCTTCAATTGAACCATCTTCAAAATATACAATAATAGAATCTACATTATTATAATTGTTATTGCTAAAATTTACAAGCAAAGGCGAACAACCTGCATTTATATCTGTTTCCATTTGTGTTAAAGGCTCAGATTTTACAAAAACAGTATCTCTATGTATATCTATCTGTTGGCAAATAGGACTTTGAACAAACAATTCAATGATATAAAAAGTATCTTTTCCGTTTATAGTCGGATTGTAAATGTATGGATTTGGTGGAATAGCATTAGTAATAAACGGATCGCCATTTCCAAAATTCCAAATAAAATCAAAATCTAAACTAGGGTTCGCTGGTGCGTAATTTATCACAACAGAAAGTGGACCACAATCTTCACTAGGATTAATATAAAAATTTGCATCTGGACTTAAAGCGATTTCTATTTGACTTGAAAAACTATCGATACAACCAAAAGCAGATTCAGCAGTTAAATTTATAGTATAAATACCAGAATTGGTATAAATATTTGTTGGATTTACTCCAGTTCCAGTATTTCCATCTCCAAAATGCCAAGTGTAAATTGTACCATCTATTGTGTCGAGCGTAAACTGTATAATAGAGTCTGGGCAAGCCAAAAGTTGATGCGTAAAAGCAGGACTTGGTAATGGATGGATAACTACATTTATACTTGTGTCGTCTATGCAAGTATTACTTGATTGAATTTGAAGAGAAACATTAAAAGTATCTACTACTGTATAAAAATTATTTGGATTTTGTAGGGTAGAAGTATTTATGCCATCACCAAAATTCCAAGACCAATTTGTAATGCTTGTAGCATTTGGAGTGGTTAAATCTACAAAGAAAGTAGAATCGCCAATACAGGTTTCATTAAAATCAAAATTTACTGAAGGAGAAGGAAGTACAGAAAACTGCATAGTATCACAATTTAAACAAGTGCCAGATCCAACACAATATGCCAAGTCAAAAACTCCTGCACCAGATAAAATTGGATTAAAAACACCAGAAGTATCTACTGCAAATCCAGACCAAGTTCCACCAGTCAGCGGTGTAAAGTTAGAAATTACCACATTAAAATCATTATCACAAGCTGTTAAATCTGGACCAGCATCAGCGATTGTTGGAGCGATAACTTCTACAATTATTGAATCTGTATTTACACAAGTATTCGTATCCGTAAAAAGGTATTCTAAAGGAAATAAACCGATTCCATTTGGAGTAAAAACTCCATTCATACTAACATTAGTTCCAGACCAAACACCAACACCATTTTGATTTAATTCAGGAGAATAACCCGTTAAAATTTCTTGGATAGGTTGGTTACAAAGCGTAATATCTAAACCTGCATTTACTATTGGTAATGCATTTACTTTAACAAAAACAGAATCTGTATTTATACATAAATTTAGGTCAGTAACTGTTACTACATAATTTGTACTTATATTAGGAAAAACTATTGGATTTGAAATGGAATCATTATTAATGTTTGTTGTTGGACTCCAATAATATTCCAAACCTCCATTTGCTGAAATTTGTACACTATCGCCTATACATATTTCAGTAGCAGTTGAAACTATAATAGTAGGCAAAGGGTCTACAGTAACAATAATAGTATCTATAACTAAACAAGTACCACTTCCTGAACTATAAAATATTTCGTGATTTCCAGCACTTAAAACACTAGGATTAAAAGTAGGGTTTGAAACACCATTTCCAGACCAAATTCCACCTAACGGACTTGGATTTTGATTTGAAAATAAATTAATAGAATCTTCACTTATACAAACACTGAAATCTGATCCAGCATTCACTAAAGCAGGATCTATTACACTTACTTGCATAGTATCATTATCAACACAAGTATTCAAATCTGTAAAAGTATAAGTTAGTGTAAAATTTCCTATTCCGTTTGGTGTAAATATACCTTCGTTTGAAACATTGTTTCCTGTCCAAATTCCCGTACCACCAGTAGTAGGAGAAAAACCTATTAATGTATCATTTATTGGTTGGTTACATACTGTTAAGTCTGAGCCAGCTTCAACAATTGGAAGTTGGTTTACAGTTATTTGAACACTATCAAAATTTACACAAGTATTCATATCAGTAGCCATTACAACATAAGTAGTTGTAATATTTGGAAAAGCAATGATATTACTACTACTATCATTTGAAATATTTATATCAGGAGTCCAAACATATTCATTTCCACCAGAAACATTTAAAGTAATACTGTCTTCAATACATATATCACTATCATTTGTAATAGAAATTATTGGTAAAGCATTAACAGATACGGTTATTGAATCTATACTTAAACAAGTTCCTGTTCCTGCAGAATAATACAAAATATGATTTCCTACACCAGCATTAGCGGGAACGAAATTATTGTTATTTACACCATTTCCATACCAATAGCCACCAGAAGGAGTTGGTAATTGTTGTGTAGTTAAATGTATAGAATCAGAGTTTAAACAAGTAGAAAAATCTATTCCAGCTTCAGAAATTGTAGGATTAATTACAGAAACAGAAATAGAATCAGAATTTAAACAAGAATAAATATCTGTAAAAGTATAAGTCAGCACAAAAGTACCAATAGTATTTGGCGTGTAAACACCAGAAGTAGAAACCCCTATTCCAGTCCATACTCCTGTACCACCTGTATTTGGAGAATATCCTGCTAAAGTTTCTGTGATAGTACCACCACTATTACAAAGGTTTAAATCGTTTCCTGCATTTACATTTGGTAATGGGTTTACAGTAATAGTAATAGTTTCAGTATTTTCACATCCGTTTATATCTGTAACAGTTAAAGTATATGTTGTTGTTGTATTTGGCGAAGCTTTAGGATTGCTAATGTTAGAATTTGATAAACCCGTTGTAGGACTCCAAACATAAGAATTTCCACCACTTGAACTTAATTGTGTGCTGTCACCAATACAAATAGCCATATCTGGAGAAATTGTAACTGTTGGTAATGGAAAAACGATTACATTTATTGTGTCAGCGCTTATACAAGAACCTGTACCAATAGTATAAAATAAAGTGTGTGTGTTTGCACCTGCACTTGAAGGGTTGAAGTTGTTTCCAGAAACTCCATTTCCTGACCAAACACCACCACTAGGACTTGGGTTTTGAAGTGTGTTCAAATTAACAATTCCTGAACTTATACAAGTATCAAAATCAAAACCTGCATTTGGAAAGCTTGGGTTAATTACAGTTACTGTTAAAGAATCTTTACTAGTACAAGAATTATTATCTGTAAATGAATACGTTAAAACAAAACTGCCTAAACCATTTGGAGTAAAAATGCCTGAACTTGTTACATTTGGAGAGCCACTCCATGTTCCACCTGATGGAGAAAAACCAGTTAAAGTATGTGTACCAGAATTGTCGCATAAACTAATGTCTGCACCTGCATTTACAATAGGATTATTGTTTACTTGAATTTGAATAGTTGCATTATTTTCACAGGCATTATTATCAGTTCCAATTACAGAATATGAAGTTGTTGTAATTGGTGATACATTAATAAGATTTGTTGTTTCTGTAGTGTTCCAAACATAACTTAAAGCACCGCTTGCAGTTAGAATACTTGATTCGCCTTCACAAATAGTAATGTTTGAAGCAGTAATATTAATATTTGGTAAATTATTTACAAGGACTTGAACGGTATCCATATTTGAACAAATACCAGAATTTACTGTTAAAATATAAGTACTATTTGTATTTGGTGAAACAAAAGGATTTGAAATTGTAGAAACATTGTTCCAATTATAAGTGTAAGAACCATTACCTCCACTAGCAGAAGGCGAGCCACCAATCATAATACTATCTCCAGTACATAACGAAGTATCGTTACCTGCATCTGCAGTAGGTGTAACTATATTAATAAAGCTTTCTGTTGTTGTAGTGCTTCCACATTCATTAGTTACAGTTAAACTTATAGTATAACTTCCTGAAGAAGAATAAGTAATATTTGTAGGGTTTTCTATAGTAGAACTAGAAGGCGATGCTCCAGGAAATGACCAACTAAAATTGGATGTACTAGCAAAACAATTTTCTAGGTTTGCAGTAGGGTTTATACTTCTTTGTTCAGCACAAATATCAGAAATTGGATCGATGCTAATAATGGGATTTCCTTTTACAGTTATAGTTTCTGAATAGGTATCAGAACCACAAATATTTGTTATGGTTTGCGTTACAAGATATTCACCTGCAATGGTAAATTCAATTTCTGGATGTATTGAATTTACATTAGTCCCATTTATAAAATTATAGTTACCTGCAGAAGTACACGTATTGTTTTGAAAAGCAACAGACCATAAAGAAGTATTTGTAGCACAAATATTTAATGCATTTATAGCGGTATCTGTAAAATTGACAATACTTGTAGCACAACTTGGTGATTGAATATATGTAAAACCTGCTTCAGGTTCTGGCTGGATGCAGATTTGTTTTGTTATAGAATCTGAACCACAGGTACTTTTATTTCTAATAATTAGAGTTACGTTATAAAGTCCTGGTTGTGTGAAAGTAGGTGTTATAACATCACTTCCCCAAGAAAGAGTATTATTAATGTTAGGAGGGTTACTCCCAATGCTACCAGCTGTTAATGTCCATCCTGTAGAAGGAGAAATAAGCCAATTAATTATACCTGCAGTATCACATTCATTTGAATTATTAACCCAAGCACCATTTTCAGAAAGATTGGTAATATTCACAACTTGATTGACACATTCATCAGTTATCATACTAAAATCTGCTGTAGGCGTTTCGTTAACAGTAACTGGAGCAATAATAGCCGAAGAACTGTTACAAGGATTACTAGCAACTATTTGAACTTGAAAAGAATTGTAATATATACCACTTTGATAACCACAAGAAGAAATATTGAATGTGTGGTTATAGAAATTTGGTGCAGGATGAAGATATATTTGATCTGGAGAGCCATCGTTAACAGATATTGTATATTCAGTTCCAGTAGAATTACTCGCAGTTCCAGAAATAGGAAAGCTTAATATGGATGGAGAACATAGTCCAGTAGAAGCACCTGGGTTTCCAAGTCCTACAGCAG
>CAKZQD010000092.1 GCA_937139485.1 uncultured Bacteroidota bacterium
ATATCTTCAGATTCAATGTGATCAGAATCGTAGTGTGGCATAAAATAATAGTCGAAAAAGTTTAAACCAGCCCAAATAATTTCTTTATGATTTTCGTAAGGAAAATTTTGTGGATTGTCAACTACATCTATTGCCTTTAAATCTGGAGATAGAATACAAATACCTGCACTATAGCCAGCCCAAAGAAAATCAATTCTATATATAATATCTTCTTCAAAAATTTTATCGAAACCACTTAAAAACATTGCTTGCCTAAGTACAAACGTGTTTCCGCCACTTACCCAAACCGCACCCAATGAAGTTATTTTAGTTTGAAGTTTATCTTTTTTGCCAAAGTAATTTTGAAGATTTAATTCTTCTGCTTTAAAACCAAGCTTATTTAAAGTCTCTATTTCGTCTTTTAAATGATTTTTGGCTCTTTTTGGATCTCTTCCTACAAAATCACGCGCATTCTTAATGACTCCAATTTCCCTATTGTTTGGAATTAGAGTTTTTAAAGTTTCAATTTCATTTCCAAATTTGTATGATGATAGATAGCATTTCATAGATAAAATTATTTTAGCACGATGTTCTTCTCACAAAGAATACTGAGATGTAAAGATTGATATTATTTTTTACAAATAATAATTAATATATTCACAAGTAAAAGACTTAAAAAACCTGAATGCGTAGTTTAGAATACTGCAATACAAGAAATTTCTACATTTACCCTTTTTGGTAATACAGAAACTTCTACACACTCTCTAGCAGGGAAATCTTTTTCGAAATAAGAACCATATACTTCATTTATTAAAGCAAAATTATCCATATCTGAAATAAAAATACAAGTTTTTACAATGTTTTCCATTGTTAAGCCAGCCGCTTCTACAACAGCTTTTAAGTTTTCCATTACCATTTCTGTTTCTTCTTGAATATTGTCTATTACCAAAGCTCCACTTTTTGGATCAATAGCAATTTGACCAGAAACATATAAAGTGTCATTGGTTTTTACAGCTTGATTGTAAGGTCCAATGGGTGCAGGTGCATTTTCAGTTTTTATTATTGTTTTATTCATTTTTCAAAAATAAGATTATTTGTTTGAAAATAAAAGCTTGTCTTTTACCAGTTTTATTTGGTTTCATTTTAACTTATAATTTAAAATTTATGTTTTTCAGTTATTTAAAAACCATAATAAAGTTAATTTTGTAGTTGTGGAAATTAAACTACTTAAAAGAGAAGAAATAGACGATAAAGTTTGGAACGGTTGTGTACATTTTGCTGTAAATGCAATGCCTTATGCCTATACTTGGTATTTAGATAATGTTACAGAAGAATGGGAAGGGCTTGTTATGGGAAATTATAAAGCCGTGATGCCTTTGGTATTTGAAAAAAAATTTGGTGTCGAATATTTATATCAACCATTTTTTACACAACAATTAGGTGTTTTTACATCTTTGCCGCTTACAAAAAATTTAGTAAACAATTTTATAGCAGCTATTCCTAAAAAATATAAGTATATAGACATAAATTTAAATGAAATAAACGATATTTCTGAAAGTGAAGAAATTAGTAAACGAAGCAATTATTTTTTAGATTTAAACTTAGATTATGCACTTTTAAAGTCAAATTATTCTAAGAATACAATAAGAAATTTAAACAAGGCAGAAAATAGTGAGTTGCTTATTCAATACAATATAAAGCCAGAAACTTTCGTAGATTTTTACATAAAAAATACTGCCGATAAAATAGATAATTTTAAAGATAAACATAAGCACATGATGCTTAGAATAATTTACAAGGCATTAAGTTTTCAGCTAGGTTCTATAATTAGTGTTACAGACAAAAATGGAGAAATATTGGCAGCAAATTTTATTTTATTTCACCCTACAAGAATTATTAATTTATTGCCTACATCAAATAATGAAGGAAAAAGCAAAAACGCTATGGTGTTTTTAATAGATTACTTGCTACAAAAAAATGCAAATCAGAAAAAAATATTTGATTTTGAAGGCTCTATGATTGAAGGAATAGCTCGTTTTTATAAAGGATTTGGAGCCGAAGAGACAAATTATTATAGACTAAAAAGAAACAAATTGCCATGGTTTTATCGTATTATTAAGAAATAATAACTTTTTTTTACTACTTTAGATTTTCGGTAGTCAATACAACTATAAAAAATATCTTATGAAAAAACTGCTTACACTAGCGTTAATAACTGTTTTTGCTATTTCTATAAAAGCTCAAGACATTCATTTTTCGCAGTATTATGCTTCGCCGCTAACGCTTAATCCTTCATTAACAGGTTTACATAATGGCGATTTTAGAGTTGCAGCAAATTATAGAGGACAATGGTTTTCTATACCAAACAGTTCTGGAATTGCACCATATAATACTTACCAAGTTTCTTATGATCATTCAATATTGAGAAAAAAATTAAAAACAAGTGGTTTAGGAGCAGGTTTATCTGTATATGTAGATGAAGCAGGAAATGGCTCTTTGACAACTCAAGCCGTTTTAGGTTCTGTAGCATACCATTTAGCATTAGATAGATTTGGAAGGCATAGAATATCTTTAGGTATTCAAGGTGGAATAGTTTTTAAAAGAATTTTTGGAAGTGATTTATTATTTGAAGAACAATGGGATGCAGGTTTAAACTCTTTTAACCCATTCTTAAATAATATGGAAGATCCTAATTTTACAGGAACATTTATGTATCCAGATTTTAATGCAGGTATGACTTTTTCTTCTATGCCTTCAAGTAAATTTGCTTATTACGTAGGTTTTGCTTTAAACCATATTGCAGAACCAACAGAAACATTTTTAGGTAACAATTTTAATAAAATAGGTAGAAGATATATTGCTCATGCTGGAGCACAGTGGAGAACAAGTAAATACTTCAAGGTTTTACCAACGGTACTTTATATGCTACAAACACAATCTCAGCAAATAAATCTAGGATCTGCTTTTGAATATGAATTTGGAGAAAAAATATATGGTTTTATTGGTGGTTTTACAAGACTTGTAGGCACAGCAGACAATAAAATAGAAAACGATGCCATTATTGCAACAGTTGGTATGGAAATGTTTAATACAAGAGTAGGACTAAGTTACGATTTTAATACTTCGGGTTTAAGAGGTGCTACAAAATCTGTAGGTGCAGCCGAAATATCTATCATATATATACACAATAAAGAAGAGCCAGGTAAAATAGATTACGGTAAATTCTGTCCAAACTTCTAGTAATATTTTTTTATTAGAAATTTAGTTTGTTTTAGAATTAAAAAAATCAATTCAAAGTAGTTTACTTGCAAAAAGTTAAGCTTCTTCTATCTTTTTTATAAAATCATCAACAATTTCTACTGTTTTTTTAGGATAAAGCATGTGATAAAGATGCTCTCTGAATAAGTTTTTTTCTTTGTATCGCGTTACATCTAAAATTTCAACATTATTACCTTTGTAAAGCCTAGGTACAAATTTAGCAACAGCATCACGCTTGCTTTTTATGATTAAAATAGGCAACTTATTGTCTTCAAAGTGTGTAAGTCCTTTTTGTTTATCAAAACTTTTGTACTCTGTTAAAGCAGAGAAAATTTGTATTGCAAAAAGTTTAGAATTTAAACGACTCAAAGCTTTTTTTAATGGAATAATGTTTACTAAAGGTAAAGAATCCATATTAGTAAAAATTTCTAAAATACGTTCTTTCAGAGATTTCCAAATAGCACTATTGTCTTTGTTTTCTTCTTCTTTAATAAGCCATTTTGTAATTTTTACTCCTTTATTTCTTGCACCTCTTTTGGTGTCAAGTGGCATTAGCAACCTTGTAGCCACTACAGCCGATTTCCATTTTGGACTATTTTTAAATTTTAAACTTGGCATAATTACATAGTCTAAAAATCCCGTTGAAGCGTGTTTTGCTTCTTCTGCAAAAAATGGATTTATTCCTATTCTACCTTTCAAATGCTTAGAAATTCCACTCAGAGAGTTGTAGTATTTATCTTGCATTAAAAAGTAAATATTGGCAATCGAGTGGTCAAGAATATAAACCGAATGTCCTAACTCACCAAAATAGTTTACCACAAAATCTATATTTTCGACTATATTTTTTGAATATATTTCTGGTGTTAGTTTTTTTGGTACTGTTCCATAATGCATTGCCGTAGCTACATAGTCTGTAGTTGGAAATTGAATCAATAATGAATCAAAAGAATTTAAACCTAGAAAACCGTGTATCATTATAATTACTGGCTTTTTCACTTCTGCTTTTTCATCAAAGGGCAAAGCAAAATCTAGTTTAATATTACTAATTCCATAATCAGTTTTACGTTTTAGTTCTATTTGTGGCCATGTTAGTGCTTTGTCGTTGATGTAAACACACATTTTATCATCAATTTCTGGAATGTATCTCAAAAAACTTGGACTTTCATTTCTATTAGACCATTTGCTAAAAAACCAAGCCAATGAACGTCTTTTGTCTGATTTTGTGGCTATATATGCAAATTTTGTAGCCTTCAATAAAAAACTTGGAGTTACGGTAATTTCTGTTTCAGCAAGATTGTCTTTAACTACTACCATTATTTCATCAGAATCAAAAGATTCAGAATTTCTAGTAATTCCAGCTACTTTACCTAAAGAGTCTGAAGCTAAAAATACATAGTCGTAGCCTGTTTTTTTATTTTCTTTTAAAAAACTAGAAACCTCTTTGTTGTATTTTTTTACAAAGCCATTTAAATCGTCTCTAGTAAAATCTGCCCCAAAAACTTGAACTCTTGTTGTAAGTCCTTTTTTGAGCAAGGCACGTACAAATGAGAAAGAGTCCATAATATCATCTAAGCCTCTTTGCCTCTGTAGCCTAGAATTTGTAAACGTAAACCAAACTAAATGTGGATTTTGAATAAGGTGATAGTTTTTGAGAATGTATTTGTAAGCAAAGGAGGGCGAGCTTCCGTGTGCCAAACCTACAAGGCAAATTTTGTTTTTAGTTGTTAGCGAATTAACAAAACTTATAAAATCAAAACCTAATTCTTTTCCAAATTCTTTATCAGAGTGAACATGTTTTATTTGAGGTACTAATTTAAATTTTTTTATCTCGATGTCTTCTTTTTCTATTGTTTCTGTCATGTTAAATACGCTAAGTTGGTATTTATATGGTTGGTTTGGTTGGTTGAATTTCTTTAAGCATTTATTTTATAAAATGCCTTGTTAGGTTGGTAAATCTAAAACCGAAAAATAATATTATGGTCTTAGCCTCTGGCTAGTTCTAGGAAAAGGGATTGCTTCTCTAATATGCTGTAATTTACACACCCAAGTAACCAATCTTTCCAATCCTAATCCAAATCCAGAATGCGGCACTGAACCAAATTTTCTCAATTCTAAATACCAGCTGTAATCTTCTTTATCTAAACCTTCAGCAGCTATTCTTTCTAATAGTTTTTCTAAAGATGTTTCTCTTTCCGAGCCTCCAATTATTTCTCCATAGCCTTCTGGTGCTAGTAAATCAACGCCTTTTACGTAGTTGTTGTCTTTTTCGTCACGCTTCATATAAAATGCTTTAATATCTTTTGGCCAGTTGTAAACCATTATTGGGCAACCAAAAAGTCTTGTAAGTACTGTTTCATCAGAACCACCAAGATCGTTTCCGTGAACAAAAGTTTTTGCAGACTCTAACCAATTTGGTATGTTTCTCAAATCTTCTTCTACATCTTTAATTTCAGAAATGGCTGCTGCTACTTTAGTTCTATTAAAGTTTTTAACGCCTTTTTTAGAAACATTGTCATTAATTATTGCATTTCGTTCTTCTATTTCTGTATTCAATTCTAAAACTCGTGCTTCTTTAACGCTAATATCGTTTGCCAACATTTCAAGTGCGTTTACACCATTAATGTCTTTTTCTCCTCTCAGTATTTGAACGGCTTCATCATAATGAACTCTAGGAAATTTTTGATTTACAGATTTTAAAGCCTCTACATCTCTTCCTAATATTTCAAGTTCAGCTCCGCACCTTTCAATTACATCATTTATTACGGTTCTAATCATGTCTTCCATTAAATCCATGTTCATATCTAAATCATAGAAGGCCATTTCTGGTTCCATCATCCAAAATTCAGTAAGATGTCTTCTTGTTTTAGATTTTTCTGCTCTAAATGTAGGACCAAAAGTATAAATACGTCCGTGTGCCATGGCAGCGGCTTCACCATAAAGCTGCCCAGTTTGTGCTAGGTAAGCTTTTTCTCCAAAATATTCTGTTTCAAACAAATCTGAAGTTCCTTCACCAGCAGAACCTGTAAAAATTGGCGAGTCGGTAAGCGTAAAATCTTTAGTTTGAAAAAAATTGTGAATAGCAAAAATTAGTGCATTTCTTACTTTCATTATTGCCCATTGCTTTCTTGAACGTAGCCACAAATGCCTGTTTTCTAATAAAAAATCTACTCCGTGTTCTTTATTGGTAACCGGATAATCTACAGATTCAGATATTAAAGCAAAAGTGTGCGCCTTAATTTCGAAACCACCTATTTGTTTTTCATCTTCTATAACTAGTCCTGTAACAGAAAAAGAGGCTTCTAAGTTTAAATTTTTGCTGTCTTCAAAATTATTAGTTTTTAAATCATCTTCGGCTATAACTACTTGGCAAAAGCCAGAGCCATCTCTCATAGTTATAAAGGCAATTCCTTTACTGTCTCTTTTATTGGCAACCCAGCCTTGTAGCGTTATTTCTTTACCAATATTTTCTTTAAGATCTTTGATGTATTTCAATTCCATTCTAGATTGTATGTTTTTTATTAAGATGGTCAAAATTAAGAAAAATAGCTCTTTTGTGTTCTATTCCTTTCTTTTTTTTCCTAAAAAATGCTTTTTTGGCTTAAACCTGTAAAAGCATAATAATAGATGACTTTTTGATTTGTAATTTTTAAACTATAAAGCATTGGCAATTAAATCTGCTTCAACTGTAGTTTCTGGAATATCAAAATCGAACCATTCTTGTAGTTCTAAATCTAAACCTAAGCCGTTTAAGTAATTATTTAAAGCCAAATTTAATCCAGTAGTATATAAAGTATGATCTGCACCTGTTGGATCATTGTGTATTAAATCATTTTGAGCAAAACCTTCAAATTTTGGTCCTAAAATTTCTATTTCAAACGCGTCTGGATTTTTACCAATAGGACTATGAACAGTTGTAGTAAACTGATGCCAAAAACCAGATTGAATACAGCCGTTTTCAAATAATTGCCTTACTATTTCAAGCGAATCTATGGTTTCTTGCTCCGTTTCGGTAGGAAAACCATACATTAAATAAGCGTGCACCATAATATTATTGTCTGCAAAATCATTGGTAACACGAGCTACCTGTGCTATGTCGACACCTTTTTTCATTTTTTTGAGCAGCCTATCAGATGCTACTTCCAAACCGCCAGTTACGGCTATGCAGCCAGATTTTGCGAGCAGCGCACACAGTGCTGCATTAAAAGTTTTTTCAAATCTTATATTTGTCCACCAGGTTATATAAACCTTTCTTTCTATCAGTTTTTCGGCCAGGTTTTTAAGTGCTTTTGGCGGAGCAGCTTCGTCTACAAAGTGAAAACCTGTAGTGCCTGTTTCTGCTACTATTTTTTCTATTTTATCGACCAAATCTTCTGCTGTGGTGTTTTGGTAAATACTTATATAGTCTAAATTGGTGTCGCAAAAAGTACATTTTTTCCAATAGCAGCCGTGTGCGACTGTAAGTTTGTTCCATCTGCCATCGCTCCACATTCTGTGCATTGGGTTCATTACATCTAGAAAAGATAAATAAGTATGATGCAAAAGTCCTTCGTAACTAGGCGCAGGCAAATCTTTATGATGAAAAATGGTGTTTGGTGTTTTGTTTTTATAAACTACTTTTCCGTTTTCTAAAACATAAGTTCTTTCTAGCTCTGAAAGATCTATTTTTCCTTGTATAAATTCAGTTATTTTTAAAAGCGGTGCTTCGCCATCGTCTAGCGAAATAAAATCGGTGTATTTAAAAACCCTTGGGTCTGTGAGCGAGCGCAATTCTGTATTGCAATAGCCGCCACCAAAAGCCACTTTTGTTTTTGGATAATGTTTTTTGATATACTGCCCACAACGTAGCGCAGCAAATAAATTTCCAGGAAATGGAATAGAAAAACAAACTAAATCTGCTTTGTTTTTATCGAATTTTGTTTTTAAAATTTCAAGCATTTTCTGCTCTACTATAGTTGGTTCGTAGCTCAAATAGGTTTCTAATTCATTAAAACTACTTGCGGCACTTGCTATTCTTTCTGCGTAGCGTGTAAAAGAGAAAAACTCGTCTACGTTTGCTTGAATAAAATC
Organism: uncultured Bacteroidota bacterium; assembly: GCA_937139485.1. GTDB lineage: Bacteria > Bacteroidota > Bacteroidia > Chitinophagales > UBA8649 > CAKZQD01. The sequence goes on from CAKZQD010000092.1 coordinate 8,305, forward strand.
GCCAAGTTCTTCTACAAAAAGTGTAGCTAGATGTTTCGCTTTGTCTAAAATACCAAGGTTTCCAAACGCCCAGTCTAGTTCTTCATCTACATTTGTAGCTCGGTGTGCTTTGGGCAAAAAATCTTTGTGTAATATTTGGTAAGCCTCTGTAACCTGATGGTTTCTCAAGTAGGCAATAACTTTTTCTACTTTATGAATATAGTCTTCTCTCTGATTCCAAACTTCTTGGTGTACAAAAGAATTTTGTGTTTCTGCCTCTTCAAATACTTTCTGAATAAAATCTTTAGTATAAACGGCATTAAATAGCTCGATACTTAAATCTACTTGCGTAGCAACAATATTTTTGCTTTCCAAAAAACCTTTGATATATGCCGTTGCCGGATATGGCGTATTTAGTTGGGTAAAAGGAGGTGTTATGAGAAGGGTTTTTAAAGGCATCTAGCAAAGGTAATTTTTTGTTTAGACTAATCGTTAAAATGTTCTTGCTTAAAAAATATATGAAGTAGTGAACCAATTGTTACTCAAATCGAATACTGAAATGCTCATCTTTTAATTTGAAAATTTCTTGCGTTTTAATATTTATAACAACAAAAGAACTTATCGCAACAAACTCAAACTGAGATTTAAATTTTTTGTACTTTTCATTTTGTAAAATATCATTAGGTATTTTGTTTCCTATGTATACTTTTGAGTTATAACAATCACCTCTGAATATTAGATTTACTTTGTAAGAAATTACTTGTAAATCAGAGATGTTACTTGTAAATTCAATTTTTATAAAATCTTCTTCTCTAATAAGAAATGAAGAATACTCGCTAGAAAACCCTTCGTAGGATAAGGTTTCTTCATTAAATAGTTTAGTCGGAAAGCTATCAAGTTTAGGTATATTTAATTTGATCTCAATATTGGACAGCTGGCTAAATATATTTGTACTTAAAAATATTACGAATGTGAAACTTAAAAATTTAATCATTTATTAAATGTAACTAAATTTATTTACTACCGCCACCTCACTCTAATATAATCTTCATTTATAGTGAATTTTTCTGGAATGTTTTTTAAAATAACATCTCTAATTTTTTCTATCAGTCTTTCTTTCGCAAAACTTTTATGACACGCCAAACTAACTTCTCTAACCGGTTGTTTTTCTTCAAAACGCTTGATGTTTTGCTTGTTTTCTTGGTTTAAAACCGAAAGTTCGGGTACTAAAGTGTAGCCCAGACCTTTGTCTACCATTCGTTTTAGGGTTTCTATACTTCCGCTCAGGTATTCGTAGCCTGTTGTTTCTATAGAAGCGGTTTGTTTACATATTTTTAAACTTTGGTTTCTAAAACAATGTCCTTCTTCTAAAACCAAAGCATTTTCTACTTTTAAATCATCTGGTTTTATAGTCTTTTTTTCTAGCAAAGTATGATTTTCTGGCAAATAGACCAAAAATGGCTCGTTGAACATGGGAATTTCTCTGATAGATTTTTCTTGAAGCGGCGTTACTATAATTCCTAAATCTATGGTTTCTTCTTTTATCCTGCGTATCATTTCTAAAGATTCCAATTCTTCAATGACCAACTTAGTTTTAGGATTTTGCTTTACAAAACTGGGTAAAAACAAAGGCAAAAGATAAGGCGCTAATGTAGGAATAATGCCAATATGAAAAACACCTTCTATAGAATGTCGCTCTTCAGAAACTATGGCTTCTAGCTGTTTTACTTCGCGAAGTATTTCTCTGGCTTTTTCTATAAACTGAACACCTATTTGGGTTGGTTTGAGTGGTTTTTGTGTTCTGTCAAATAGCAAAGTACCAATTTCTTCTTCTAGTTTGTGTACCTGCATAGACAATGTAGGCTGTGTTACAAAACACTTTTCTGAAGCGGTAACGTAGTGTCTGTAAGTGTCTAGGGCGACAATATATTCCATTTGCTGAAGCGTCATATAGATTTTGTTTATGCAAATATAGAAATTATCAATTTGATTTATAAAGATAAACCTAAGACATTTGTATTATAAACATTAAAAGCAAAAATAAAATGAAAAACGCAATAGGATTAAACCAAGACAAAGCAGACAACTTAGCAGAAAGATTAAATGATTTATTAGCAAACTATCAAGTGTTTTATATGAATACTAGAGCTTTTCATTGGAATATAAAAGGTAGAAAATTCTTTGAATTACATTTAAAATTTGAAGAATTATATAATGATTTAGTAATTAAGGTAGACGAAATAGCAGAAAGAATATTGACTTTGAATGCTACGCCAACGCATACTTTTACAGAATACTTAAAAATTTCTGAGGTAAAAGAAACCAAGTCTATTGCCGATGGAGATCTTGCTGTTCAAAATATTTTAGATACTTTCAGAACACTTTTGATAAAGCAAAGAGCAATTTTAGCTTTAGCTGGCGAAGCAGAAGACGAAGGAACAAACGCCTTGATGAGTGATTATATTCGTGAACAAGAAAAACTAGTTTGGATGTATAGTTCTTTTATGAATTAAGAAATACTGAGCCGCAATAAATTATATAGCGGCTTCTTTTTACCAAAAATTGATATTATGAATATAGAAACACTACAAATACTTACAAAAAACCTTGAGGAACAAACTGCGTTTTATAACAAAATTTTGGGTTTAGAAATAATAGCAAAAGAAGAAAAAGAAGTTTCCTTTAAAATTGGGTTGTCTATTTTGAAATTAGTTTATAGTGAAGATTTTACACCATATCATTATGCTATAAATATACCTTCAAACCAATCAACAGAAGCTTTAAAATGGTTGAAAAAGCGAGTTGCAATATTAAAAGACGGAATACATGAAATTCAAGATTTTGATTTTTGGAATGCTAAAGCCGTTTATTTTTACGATAAAGACAATAATATAGTAGAACTAATAGCACGAAAAAACTTAAAAATTCATAGCGATCAGAAATTTAGATCAAGTTCGCTTTTAAATATTAGCGAAATTGGTATGCTAACCCAAAATATCATTCCTTTATATGAGCGTTTAAAAAATATTTCAGGTTTGAATATTTACGATGGCACTACAGAAAGATTTTGTGCTATAGGAGATGAAAATGGATTATTTATTGCCATAAACAAAAAACTTAAAACAAAATGGTTTCCTACAGAAGATAAACCTTTTTCTTCTCCGTTTATTATTGATTTTAAAGAAAAGGGAAAAGTATTTAAGTTTGAATTTAAAAATGACGTTTTAGACCTAAATAAATAATTAAGTATATTTTATATTTATTTTTGTATTTCTTCATTTTAAACCAGAAAAAACATTTCTCCTACATAGTCTGCTAAATAACACAAAGTAGCTTAAAACGGCTAAAAACCACCTTTTAAAATCATTGTTTTTATCTTAGGTTTTATCTCGAAATTTAAAATTTATTTTATTGCAATGTTAGCTTTATGTGGATACTTTGCTATCAACATCTCTAGCAGCAATGTTTACACTTGATGGCGACACTTTAACTTTTCTATGTTGAAAACCACCCTTTTTTTTCTTAAAATATCGTCCTACTTTTGAAGAGTTATTACAAGTAAGCAACAGCTATTTTAACCAACAAAAAACCATTTTTAAGCTAATTATATCAAAATGAATTAGTTATAAAAAATACCAAGAAAAATAGCACCACAAAAAGAGTACATAAAGTCTTTCAAAAGAAATTTTGAAAGGAAAAACAAGAAAACATTTGAAAATTAAAACTTTTGAATGCAATAAAATATTTTAAAAACTGAAGCTATGAGCAACAAACCTGTAGAAGAAATCTTAGAACAAACAAATGATCGTTTTGTTCTGTTTCCTATTAAATATGATAAGATATGGGAAATGTACAAACAAGCAGAAGCAAGTTTTTGGACAGCCGAAGAAATTGACCTTGCTGCAGACATGACTGACTGGGAAGAAAAATTAAACGATAATGAAAGACACTTCATTAAACACGTATTAGCTTTTTTTGCCGCAAGTGACGGTATTGTAAACGAAAACCTAGTAATGAACTTCATGAACGAAGTTACCATTCCAGAAGCGAGATGCTTTTATGGTTTTCAAATAGCTATAGAAAATATTCATGCAGAAACTTATAGCCTTTTAATAGATACATATATAAAAGACGATAAAGAAAAAACACACCTTTTCAACGCCATGGACACCATACCAGCCGTTGCCAAAAAAGCAGAATGGGCATTGAAGTGGATAGAAGAGTCGCCAACATTTGCACACAGACTTATTGCTTTTGCAGCAGTAGAAGGAATTTTCTTTTCTGGAAGTTTCTGTTCAATATTTTGGTTAAAGAAAAGAGGATTGATGCCTGGCTTAGCTTTTTCTAACGAGCTTATAAGTAGAGACGAAGGCATGCACACAGATTTTGCTTGCTTATTGTATTCTATGTTGCAAGAAAAACCTTCAGAAGAAGATGTAAAAGCAATTATTATGGGTGCTGTAGCGCTTGAGGAAGAATTTGTTTCAGATGCGCTGCCAGTTTCACTTATAGGTATGAATGCAGATATGATGGGAAAATACATCAAATTTGTTGCAGATAGGTTGCTAGTTTCTCTAGGATACAACAAAGTATATAATGCAGAAAACCCTTTCCCTTGGATGGAAATGATTTCGATACAAGGAAAAACAAATTTCTTTGAAAAAAGAGTAGCAGAATACCAAAAAGCAGGCGTAACAGGAAATAAAGAAGATCAAACCTTTTCTTTAGATGAAGACTTTTAGCCCCTAACCCCAAAGGGGAATATGACTCGTTTTTGCTTCTAACACTAAAAGTGTTATAGCAATGTTTAGAAAAAATAATAGATCAATTAAAAATAACCCGCTCACTACTCCCCTTTGGGGTTGGGGGCAAATAACCAAAAAAATGTTCGTATTAAAAAGAAATGGAAAAAAAGAGGCAGTAATGTTCGATAAAATTACTGCACGTATTAACAAGCTATCCTACGGTCTTGACCCAAAATACATTAAACCCTTAGATATTGCCAAAAAAGTAATTCAAGGAATGTATGATGGAGTAACCACTACCGTTTTAGATAACTTAGCAGCAGAAACCTGTGCTTCTATGACTACTGTTCACCCAGATTATGCAATTTTGGCAGCAAGAATAGCAGTTTCTAATTTACACAAAAACACAAAGAAAAGTTTTTCTAGCGTAGTAGAAGACTTACATAAATATATCGACCCTAAAACAGATCAAAATGCTTCTTTAATAGCAGAAGATGTTTACGATATTATTATGAAGAACAAGGATAAATTAAACTCTGCATTAATTTATTCAAGAGATTATCACTACGATTTTTTTGGTTTCAAAACTTTAGAAAGAGCATATTTATTAAAAATTAATGGTGAAATAGTAGAAAGACCACAACATATGTTGATGCGTGTTTCTGTAGGAATACACAAAGAAGATATAGATGCAGCCATAGAGACTTATAATTTAATGTCTGAAAAATGGATGACGCACGCAACACCAACTTTGTTTAATTCTGGTACACCAAAACCACAAATGTCTTCGTGTTTTTTATTAACAACCAAAGAAGATAGTATAACAGGAATTTATGATACCTTGAAGCAATGTGCTCAAATTTCACAATCTGCTGGTGGAATAGGACTAGCTATACACGATGTAAGAGCAAAAGGTTCTTACATAAAAGGAACTAACGGACAGTCAAACGGAATAGTACCAATGCTTAGAGTATTTAACGATACAGCAAGATACGTAGACCAAGGTGGCGGAAAAAGAAAAGGGTCTTTTGCCGTTTATTTAGAGCCTTGGCACGCAGATGTTTTTGACTTTTTAGATTTAAAGAAAAATCACGGTAAAGAAGAAAACAGAGCAAGAGATTTATTTTATGCACTTTGGATTCCAGATTTATTTATGCAACGTGTACAAGAAGATGGCGATTGGACTTTGATGTGTCCAAACGAATGTCCAGGACTAGCAGATACACATAGTGAAGAGTTTGAAAAATTATATAAAGACTACGAATTTCAAGGAAAAGGAAGAAAAACTATTAAAGCACAAAAATTGTGGTTTAAAATCTTAGAATCTCAAATAGAAACTGGTACACCATATATTTTATACAAAGATGCTGCAAATAGTAAATCTAACCAGCAAAACCTTGGAACAATAAGAAGTTCTAATCTTTGTACAGAAATTATTGAGTACACAGCACCAGACGAAGTTGCGGTTTGTAACTTGGCTTCTATTGCTTTAAATAAATTTGTAACAGAAGATAAAACTTTCGATTTCCAAAAATTATATGAAGTTGCCTATAAAGTAACACAAAACTTAAACAAGGTAATTGACAATAATTTTTACCCTGTTGAAGAAGCAAAAAATTCAAACATGCGTCACAGACCAGTTGGTTTGGGTGTACAAGGTTTGGCAGATGCTTTTATGCTTTTAAGACATTCTTTTGAAAGTGATGAAGCAAAAATGCTAAACAAAAATATCTTTGAAACGCTTTATTTTGCAGCTATGACAGCTTCTAAAGATTTAGCAAAAGTAGATGGTCCTTACGAATCTTATAAAGGTTCGCCAGCAAGTAAAGGAATTTTCCAATACGATATGTGGAATGTAACACCTAGCGGAATGTGGGATTGGGACAGCTTGAAAAAAGAAGTAAAAAAGCACGGTATTAGAAACAGTTTATTACTAGCACCAATGCCTACAGCTTCTACTTCTCAAATACTTGGAAACAATGAAGCATTTGAGCCATATACTTCAAATATTTATACAAGAAGAGTACTTTCTGGAGAGTTTGTAATTGTAAACAAGCACTTACTAAAAGATTTAATAGAAAGAGATTTATGGAGTGAAGATATGAAGTACAAGTTGATTGCTTCAAACGGATCTGTTCAGAATATTCCTGGTATTCCTGATGATTTGAAAGAATTGTATAAAACAGTTTACGAAATCAAGCAAAAAGACTTGATAGATATGAGTGCCGATAGAGGAGCTTATATTTGCCAATCTCAGAGTTTGAATATCTTTATGGAAGATGCTAACTTCAAGAAATTAACATCAATGCATTTTTATGCTTGGAAAAAAGGTTTAAAAACAGGTACTTACTATTTAAGAACTAAAGCAGCAAGAGACGCTATCAAATTTACTGTTGATACAAAGTACTTATCGGCAGAAGAAAAACAAAAACTTGATGCAGCGGTTTGTTCATTAGACAATCCTGATGCTTGTGAAATGTGTTCTGGGTAGAAACAGAAAGGTTATTGTGAATCTCGCTTTTCGCGTGATGAAGCAATCTGTTTATTAGAACTTAAAAATATAAACGCTCCATTAAATTTGATTTAATGGAGCTTTTTTATTAAGGTTCGGCACGTTCTCCTCTTGAGAGGAGTTAGAGGTGTGTTGTTTGGATAAAATACAATTATATTTTAACACAAAGAAACAAAAAGTCTAAAAATTAAGAAATACCTAATCTAGAAAAATACTGAATGCTTTAAGAAAAGCGTTGTATTTATTATGTGTAAAAATATTTTTGATAAGTTGTCACTTTTTCTATTTACTTTTATAGTCTAAATTTTTATAATGAGAAATTTTTTATTGAAGTCGTTGGTTGTTTTGTTTGTTTGTTTGATAAATTTAAAGGTACAAGCAGTAAATTTGATAGCTGATATTAATATAAGTCCAGGTAATTCAACTCCTAACAATCTAACAGTTTTTTATGGTAAACTTTATTTTAGTGCTGATGATGGCATAAATGGTAACGAATTATGGTCTTATGATGGAATCAACTCACCAACGATGGTAGCAGACATAAGAACGGGTTCCTCAAGTTCATTCCCATATTCTTTAGAAGTCTTTAATAATCAATTATATTTTAGTGCTGATGATGGTATAAATGGTTTTGAGATGTGGACTTATGATGGAATCAACCCTCCAACTATGGTAGCGGATATTAATCCAGGTTCAAATGGTTCAGGTGCAAGTAATTTTAAAATGTTTAACGGACAGCTGTATTTTGCAGCTAACGATGGTGTCAATGGTGGTGAATTATGGACATACGATGGAGTAACCTCCCCAATAATGGTAGCGGATATCAATTCATACATTGGTTCTGGTTCTGGTCCTTCTTATTTTACAGAATTTAATGGGGATCTGTATTTTAAGGCTACTAATGGCATAAATGGTGGTGAATTATGGACTTATGATGGAATCAACCCTCCAACAATGGTAGCTGATATTAGACAGGGTTCAAATGGCTCAGCAATTAATTATTTAACCGTATTTAATGGGCAACTATACTTTAGTGCTGATAACAGTGGTATTGGAGGTAGTAAAATATGGACTTATGATGGGGTCAATGCTCCCTCATTTTTATATACTAGCCTATTTAAAGATCCTGAATATTTAACTTTATTTAATGGGCAACTATATTTTAGTGCGCATACTAATAATAATGGAAAAGAATTATGGACTTATGATGGAATAAATCCTCCTACGATGGTTGCAGATATTGCTTACAGTTCTGGATTAAGTTCTTGGTCTTCTCCAAAGTATTTAACTGAATTTAATGGTCAATTATATTTTCAAGCTTCTAGTGGTTATGAAGGTCCTGAGTTATGGACTTATGATGGTATTAATCCTCCTACTATGATAATAGATCTTAATGTCGGATCAACATTTGGAGTTGGTTCTTATCCATCTTCTTTAACTGTATTTAATAATCAATTATGCTTTAGTGCTAATGATGGCACAACTGGTTCAGAATTATGGGCTTTAACGCACCCTGTTGAAACCGAAATAGATACTCAAATAGTTTGTGATAGTATAAGATGGATAGATAATAATCTTTATATGGCTTCATCTAATACTGCGGGAATATACTTTATCAATGGAGGAGCAACTAATGGAAATGATTCAATTGTAATTTTAGATTTAACTATTCTAAACTCAAGTATGAGTATTAACACACATTCCGCCCCAAGCCCATTCACTTGGATAGATGGAAACACATACACTTCAAACAACAACACAGCAACAGAAACCTTAACAAACGCTGCAAGTTGTGATAGTGTAATTACTTTAAATTTAACGATAATAGATACTGTCATTCAAGGAACAATAACCACTTCTTTAGGTAATGCTTTACAAAACTCCAAAGTGTATTTAATAAAATACTACGCAACACAAGATTCTGTATTTGCAATGGATTCAACTACTACAGATGCTGTAGGTTTTTATGAATTTCCAAATACTTTTCAGAATGCTTATGTAAAAGCCGTTCCAGATGTATCAAATTATCCAAATGAAATACCAACTTACAATATAAGTTCTGTAGTATTTCAAAATGCAGATGCTGTTTATTTGTCTTACCCGTTTAGTAATACAGATTTTTCTACTATTGCAGGTGTAAACCCTGGTGGAAATGGTTTTATAGGCGGAATAGTTGGAAACGGAGCTGGTAAAAACTCTGAAGTTGGAGAATTATTGCCAAATATTAGTTTGGTGTTGATGAATGCTAGTAATGATGTAGTTGCGCAAACCTATACAGATGCAAATGGATATTTTGAGTTCACAAACTTAGCGGAAGAGAGTTTTTCTATTTGGGTAGATAAAGCAGGAATTTTAAACAATTTAGCTCCAGAAATTTCTTTAGCAACAGATAATAATAAAGATGATTTGAAATTTGTGTTACACAAAACGTATTTGGAGAATATTACAAGTGTAGGTATTGAAAACATTACTTTGAATAATTTTAGTGTTTTCCCTAATCCTACAAACAGAGTAATAACTATTCAGAATACTGATGTTGCTAAAAAATATACTGTAGAGCTTTATAGTATTTTAGGTGAGCAAGTTTTTTCTAAAACAACTAAAAAACAAATATTTAATGTAGATTTAGAGAAGCTACAGCTAAGTAAAGGAACTTACTTGGTAAAAATAGCTACGGAAAAAGCTACATTTGTACAAAAAATAATATACAGATAACACTAATTTATTATGAAATTTAAAACATTAATTTTTATTCTTTCTATTCCTGTGCTTTTAATAAGTCAAAGTATTACAATGGGAAATCCTATTTCTTCTAGTTATTTTAGAAGCGTTTATGGAAATCAAGATGTCGGTTATTTTTCTTTCAGATATGAAGATGAGAAAACATTTATTGATATTTTAGATCCGACTAGTTTCAGCGTAAAAAAATCTATTCCCTCAGAAAATGTTACTTCATACTCTTCTGTAATTAACAATAAAATAGTTGTTTTTTTTAATAACAATGGAACAATTACATATAAAGAATTAGACTTGAAAGCTGCTAAATTTGGTGAAGAGAAAACTTTACTTAAATATGACAGTGAAAAGCATCCAAAAATAACATTTGAATTTACACCTAATCACATTCTAATATTAGTGTCAGATAGGCAAACTAATTTCGAATATTTTGTTAGAGGAGCTGCTTATTACGGCGACTTTGAAGCAGAGAATATTTATAAAGGTAAAGCGTATGCATTTGATTTTTCTTTTAATGAAGTTTTTAATTCAGATTTGAATTTCAAACTCGATGAAGAATTTCATTTAAGAGATATACACACTAGCTATAATGGTTTAGATAAAGAATTTTATGTAATTACAGATATCGTAACTACGGGAACAATGGTAAAACAGACTAACGTAATGGAGTTTAAAAGATTCCTTAACGTAATAGATAATGATGCTAACAATGAAATTAAAGAAATAGATTTTGATGAAGGGAGTTTAGTTTTTGGATATAATATTACTAATGTAAGTGAAGGGAAAAATATTGGGCAGAGACTTATTATGGACAAAACAGAAGGTAAAATGAAAGTCCAAACTTTTTATATAGGAAGCGATAGAAATATATCTGAGAAAGAAATGCCTTTATTAGGTCACCACACTTTTGATGAAGAAAGATATTTGTCTGGAAACGGATTTTTTCTTTCAAGCGATGTAATTAAAAATGAAATATTAGAAAACGGAAATTTATTATCGCTTCATAGAATTAATTTAGATCACGGAAAATACTGGTCTGGTAGTAGGTTTAAAAATTACTATTTTGTAGAGACAACTACAAAAGGAGAAGTAGTTGATGTAAAAGGTGTTCCTGTTTTTGATAGAAACGGTGCCGCAACAACAAAAAACAGATTTTTTTATACCTATGATGAAGGCTTCTACAATATTGTATATATAGATAATTATGCAGACCAAAAAGATAAAAATGGTAACAAAATGGATGGAAACTATCTTGTAGCAGCTACTTTAGATAAAGATGGAACATTGACTAAAAAAGTATTGACGCATGAAGCTAAATTTGACAAAACGAAAACATATAGATTATTACAAAACACTTTTGTAAACAAAAATGGAGATTTTATAACTTATGCGTATAAAAAGAAAAAAGAAGACGTACCGTTTACAATTAAGTTTTAAAATACAATAAATAGTATCAAGGTTAAACTCTTTTTATAACTACAAACTATTAATATACTCATCTATATAATTCCAGTTTATAGGTATCCAATAGTTTAAGTAGGCACGCTCAGAAGTTAAATTAACATTTTTACCCCAAATTTGGTTATTGATTTCTATCAAATTTGATTGATTTAAAATTTCAAAATTTTCATCAAATAATCCAATTAATGTACTCGGAGACATTTCATTATTTTTTAAAACAGCCCATCTTGCTTTGAGCTTTTCTCTATATTGATTAGGATTTAGTTCTCTACCTTGGTTTGTGTCTTCACGAACCTTTACCTTGTTTTGTGTCATCACAAACCAATTGTTTCTGCGGTGTTAAGTGTTTTCACTTTACAAATTCACAGGTTTTCAAGTGAAGACACTTGAAAGGGCTAATCGTTTATACAATCGTAGTAATGTGCTTTTTTGTAAATGTCCATTTTTTTAATGATAGAATGTGAAAATGATAGAATAATAAAATTTGGTGTGAAGATACGATGTGATTTTAATTTGTTAAATTTGGTTGGAATATAATCGAGAAAAGAATAAGTAATAATTTGATGGAAGAACTAAAAAAGGCAATAGCATTTCGCGAAAAAAGTGAATTTTCAAAAGCAGAAAATATTTTTAAAGAATTAATAAAAAACA
>CAKZQD010000093.1 GCA_937139485.1 uncultured Bacteroidota bacterium
TACACAAATTTAGCAACCACAGATGGTAATGCTAATTTACTGACTGGCCAAGGATGGTATGATAATGTAATTATGGCGCATCCTTATGATTCTGATATATTTTATGTAGGTGGCGTTGCTGTGTTTAAAGTAACGGTTTCTGGTAGTACATTTACTTCTACTTCAATCGCTTCAGGTTACGATTCGTCCCAAATTAATTCAAACATTCATGTAGATCAGCATGGGTTATTCTCTATTTTAGGAACAGGTAATGAATTTAGAATTTTACTTGCAAATGATGGTGGTGTTTATAGCTCATCCATGAAGCAAGATTCTGGTGCAACACAAGGAGATTGGTCCAACGCTGTTGGAGGTAAAAATAGCACTCAATTTTATGGAGCAGCAAAGCAAAACGGAACAGATAATTATTTGGCTGGTGCACAAGATAATGGATGCTGGATTTCTACAGGTGATGATTCTACAAAAGATAAAACATATTCATCTGCATTTGGTGGAGATGGCTTTGAAGTGATTTGGCATTATGATAAACCCCAAGACTTTATTGTAAGTTCTCAAAACAATAGAATTGGTAGGTATAATAACTTTACTTACGCCGGAGCAACAAACCTTTCTGGCGCTCCAATATTTTACACAAAAGTTGCAAATGCTGATAATAATCCTGATGTTGTTTTTTCTGTTTCAGGTAACGGTGTTTGGCGCTCAACAGACTTTGCAGCTACTTGGGACTTAATACCTATTAGTTCTAATTTTGCCCAAAGCCCACCGTCAAGCTCATTAAATGTAAAAGTATCTACAGCAGATCCAAACATTGTTTGGGCTGGTTTTGCTATGACAGAAAGTGGATCTTTTACTTTACATGTATCTGAAGATAATGGACAATCTTTTAACCAAGCTGGTGTTTATGATAACCCTTCTGGTACACATAATTTGCCTATTTCTGGCTTAGGGACATCATATATTGAAAAAAATAGAGCCTATGCCCTCTTTTCGTCACAAGGTAGACCTAAAATTCTTAAGACTGAAGATTTAGGAACTACTTGGGAAGATATTACAGGTTTTGAAACTGGGATCAATACTGGTTTCCCAGATGTTGCAGTGCATTCAATAGTAGAAATGCCTTTTGACAAAGATATCATTTGGGCGGGTACAGATATCGGTCTTTTTGAAACTGAAAACGGTGGATCAAGTTGGGCGTTGGTTTCAGGTATGCCATCTGTAGCGGTTTATGATATGAAAATTGTAAATGATCAAGTAGTAATAGCAACTTACGGTAGAGGTATTTGGTCTGCTGCCATTCCTGAATTAAATTCGTATGTTTTACCAAATTTTTTAAACTTTGCTGAAGCTACAACTCAACAAAATGGAATTGAAAGTCTTAAAACAACAGTCAGTTACACTGTACCTACAGACGATGTAAGTAGAATAAAAATATTTATTGATGGAATTGAACAAGAAGAAATTATACAAGACTTCAATACTGGAATAAATTATACATACGAAACTGCTGATCTTGCAGAAGGTTATCATCAGTTAGGAATTCAAGTTTTTGATGATACAAATGGCATTCAAACATCTATTAATAATCAAGAATTTGTAGTTATTGATTTTGATAGTCCAAGTTCATCGATTGCAATTACAGAATTTCAAGCTTCTGATGTTTTTACTTATAAGTCTGAATTTGTTATTGATGATATTGGTGGTGACTTATCTAGTAATGTATTAAACAATTCGCAACACCCATACAGTGATGGGACAACTTATTCTGTAGCTTTAAAGCAACCGCTTACCCTGTCAGAATCTAACAAAAATTTCACATATGAAGACTTTGCCATAATTGAACCATATACTACCAATTTATCTGACTTAACACGTTTTTATGATTTTGTTATACTAGAAGCATCAACTGATTTAATCACATGGAAAACATTAGATAAATATGATGCAAGAAGGTTTCCGGAATGGCTAGCAGAATATAATAATGGACCAACAGCTTCTGGAAGTGATGCTTTATTTAAAGAGCAAACTATTGTTTTAACAGACAAAGGGTTTTCAAATGGAGAAACTATTGTATTTAGATTAAGTTTGGTTTCAGACGCTGGAGTAAACTCATACGGATGGGCTATAAAATCTATTAATAAAGATACTTCTTTATCTACTGAAGAAGCTATAACAGACAACAAGTCATTTACGATTTACCCAACAGTTTCGAATGGAACTTTCACTATAAAAACAAAAAATAATTTGGGCAAAACAAAAATGAAGATTTATGATATTACAGGAAAACAAGTTTATAAAAAAGATATTGACTTTGATACAGGAAACAAACATGGGGTTTCCATAAACTTAAATGCTGGTATTTATATGGTAAAGCTGATAGATGTGAATAACAAAACAGCAATTCGAAGAATTATAATAAAATAAAAATTGTTATAGCATAAAAAAGGCTGTCTAATTTTTTAGACGGCTTTTTTTGTTCAAAAGATAGATGTTTTGCTAGCCTTGAAAACGATAATCAAAATTATAGAAAACACACTCTTTTATTAATTGTGACAAAAAAATTATACATTGTATGACGATTTACTAACTAAAAACTATTAAAATGACAGAAAAAACAAACAAACCACCAATTTGGTTTTGGATAGTGAGTGCCATTGCACTTATTTGGAACGGAATGGGTGTAATGGCATATTTGGTAAGAGCTTATGCCACAGATGAAATGATAGCCGCATTACCTGAAGAGCAACAGGCTGAATTCCTTGTAGAATATCCAACTTGGTACACAGCAGCTTTCGCAATCGCCGTTTTCGCAGGTGTATTAGGATGCCTTTCATTACTTTTTAGAAAAAAAATTGCTTATGGTTTATTTATTCTTTCAACACTTGCAGCAGTTGTTCAACACACTTATTTGTTTATGAATGTTGATGTGCTTAGTATGGCAATGCCTGTAATGATTATTGTTGCTTGCTTATTTTTAATATGGTTTTCCAGAATGTCAGCTTCAAAAGGATGGCTTAGTTAATAATGACTTTTTAAATCAAATATTTTTAAGCATCAAACTATCGTGTTTGATGCTTTTATATTAATTTCACTTCTTATAATTATATAAAAACGCATTGAAAAAAAGTTACCCTTTCGATTCATCTATAAAAAGTCATTTACTAATTGCATTAGGCTTAATAATTTGGATTTTTATCTTTCTATACTTTACTGAACCTTTAGATGTAAATGAGTTTTTAGATAGCCAAAAAATGTTTTTTTTATTAATGTATGCGTTAATTGGTGGGCTATTATATGCTATTGTGCTTCCTTTTCAAATATGGTTATATAAAAAGAATAATAGCGAATGGAAACGTTCAAGTGAGTTTATTTTACTAATCCTTTTCATTATTATTTCAATTTTTGCATTGCGTCTATTTTACTTACATTTTATAGTAAATTGGCATCCTAATGCTTATGACTTTTCATATCACTTAAGAGCCATTATATTTCCAGCGATTTACACCATTTTACCAATAATTATTATTGCTAGATATAGTTTTGGGAAATACAAAGAAAAAAGAATTGAAGATCAGAAAATTGAAATTAAAGGTGATGGAAATTACGAAGGTTTGCGTTTGTTATTGAATGACCTT
>CAKZQD010000094.1 GCA_937139485.1 uncultured Bacteroidota bacterium
TTCATTGGTTTAAAATTTGGATTTTAAAAAATATGAAAATAATTAGTTATAATATTAACGGAATTAGAGCTGCCCTAAAAAAAGGATTTGCTGAATGGTTAGCTTCTTCAGATTTTGATATTGTATGTATTCAAGAAACCAAAGCTAGTCCAGAGCAAGTAGATATTTCTGAGTTAGAAGTTTTGGGATATGAAGCTTATTGGTTTAGTGCACAAAAAAAAGGTTATAGCGGTGTTGCTATTTTTACTAAAATAAAACCAATCAATGTAATTCACGGACAAGACAATGAAAAGTCAGATTTTGAAGGAAGAACATTACAATTAGAATTTGATAATTTTACTTTAATAAATACATACTTTCCTTCTGGTAGTTCTGGCGAAATACGTCAAGCTTTTAAATATGAATTTTTAGATGATTATTTCAATTTTATTCAATCTAAAAACGATATGAATCTTATTGTAGTTGGTGATTATAATATTTGTCATAGAGCTATAGATATACATAATCCAAAAGGGCTTAAAAATAGTTCTGGTTTTCTTCCAGAAGAAAGAGCTTGGATGGATAAATGGTTTGCTTCAAATATGGTAGATTCTTTTAGAGAAGCAAATGGAGATATTGAAGATAAATATAGTTGGTGGAGTTATAGAGCAAATGCCAGAAATAATAATAAAGGTTGGCGAATAGATTATATATCTGTATCGGAAGGTTTAAAAGAAAAAATTGTTTCAGCAGATATTTTGTCTCACGTGAAACATTCAGACCACTGTCCTATTATTGTAGAAATGGATCTATAGATTTTACTGTTCTATATCTGTCAGTAACTTATATATTTCTAGTTCTTTAGTTTTTGAATTTATTTTTTCTAAAAGTATTCTACTAAGATTTTTATTTTTTGATATTACATCATAGCCTTTTGGAGTAAATAATGTTTTTTCAAATTTTATTATTGCCCAGTTTTCTTCTTTATTATAATATATTATTTTCCATTTACTGCTAAGCATACTTAGTAGTCCTTTCCCTTTCCATTTAAAAGATGTATTGTTTTTATTTAATGCAAAATCATAGCCTTTTATACTTTTTTGTTTAGCATTTTTAATGTAAATAACTTCATCAAAAAGTACTTTTTTATTTTTAATAGTAGTAATAGAATAATTTAGTGTTGGTTTTTTCTTATCTCCTTTTAGCCACATTGGAAAATTTGTTTGGTGTATATACCATTTTCCTTCTAGTTTTTCAAAACTAATTTTATTTTGATAAGTTTTAGTTTGTCCCATTATATTTATGTTTATAGAGATGAGAACGAAGATGAATACTTTTATCATTTTTTTAATTTATTATATCAAAATATCCAGTCTGTATTTTCTTTGTTTACTTTATATTTTTTGCGTGTTTCTACTTTTTCTTTTTCTCTTTTTAGTATCATTTTAGCAATTATAATATGTGCTTCTTCTGGTTTAGAATTCATAATTGCCTCTTTTACTTTTTTTTCTCCAACATCTATTTTATACAACAAATATAGCAAATGTTCAAAATCTGTATTTATGAGTTCTTGAATGTATAAGCTTAATAAATGTATCAATTTTTCTTCATTATCTACTTTAGCTATTAGTTCGTCTTTTAGTTCAAAGCTTTTACTTATTTGTGCTAATATTTCTTTCATTAGTTTTTTATTTTTAGAAAGATATTTAATAAATCATCTGCAGCTTTAAAAGAGCTTATTTTTCCTTCTATTACTTTTTTTTCTGTTGTTTTTATTTTTTCTTTTATTGTATCATTATTATAAAAAATATTGTTCAATGATTGATTTATGGTTTCGTGCATCCAATATTTTGATTGTTGTGTTCTCTTCTTTTCCCAATAATTTTTAAGTTTATTATGATTTTCATATTTTAGAAATAGCTTCCAAATTGATTCTATATTATAATTATTCAATCCAGAGCAAGAAAGTACTTCTGTAATCCAGCCCGATTCATTTTCTGGCAAAAGATGTAATGCATTTTTATAGTTTCTAATAGCTTTATTGGCATTTTTATCATTATTATTTTCTGCTTTATTTACTGCAACAATATCTGCTATTTCCATTATTCCTCTTTTTATTCCTTGTAGCTCATCTCCTGCTCCGGCTAGCATTAGCAAAAGTAAACAATCTACCATAGAACTTACCGCAGTTTCTGACTGACCTACACCTACAGTTTCTATAAATATGGTATCAAAGCCAGCTGCTTCACAAAGTAGAATTGTTTCACGTGTTTTTCTATGCACACCACCAAGTTCATTTCCTGCTGGGCTTGGTCTTATAAAAACATCTTTATGAGTAGATATATTTTCCATTCTTGTTTTATCTCCAAGAATACTTCCTTTATTTTTTTTACTACTTGGGTCTATTGCAAGTACTGCAAGTTTTCTATTATCTTTTAAAACATAGTTTCCAATTGCTTCTATAAAAGTACTTTTTCCAACACCAGGAACACCTGTTATTCCTATTCTAATTGACTTACCTGTATGTGGTAATATATGTTCTATAACTTCTCTGGCTATTTTATTATGTTCTGGTTTTGTACTTTCTAATAGCGTAATTGCTTTACTTAGTATTATTTTATTTTGTTTTAAAATTCCTTTAGCTAAGTCTTTTGCAGTATAAGTAGTTTTTATTTTTTTGTTTTTATTTATTTTCATTTGAATTATTAGTATTTGTATTCAAAATATAATAGTACATTTAATTTCATTATTTACCTCAAATTAATATTGTTATGATTCTAAAACTTAAAACTTTATTTTGTTTACTTATTTTAGTTGTATTTATTTCTGAGTCTTGTTCTGCTACAAAAAGAGATTGTAGAGGTAAAAAAAAGCATAGATTATCAAATGGAATATGGATGTAATTTTAAAAATTAATTTCTAATTCTTTATCCCAATTTGGTTTTAGTTCTATTTCTGTAGAATAGAATAATGTTTTTTCTGGTAATTGTTTCACGTGAAACAATCCAGAATCCCAAATTCCATTATTATTAAAATCTTCATAAATTCTAATAATATATTTTCCAGCAATTACATCTTTAAATTCAATAGATGTTTCACGTGAAACAATTTTTTCTTCTATAAGTTCTAGTTCTTTATTATATAGTTGAATAGTGTAATTGTATTCTTTATTTGGAATGCTTAATATTAAAGTACTTTTACTTGGTTTAAAATCTGTAAATACTTCATTTATTGCTGTACTTTGTTTGTTGTTGAATGAAGTAAATGTTTCTTCTAAACTAGTTAAAGTAATAGAATCTGCTTCAAATTTAAATTCTATTATTAAATTTAAATTATTGTTTGTAAAATTAAAAGTAAAAGGAATTGTGTCAGTTTTATTTGAAATTAGAAATAAGGAATTTTCTTTAAAAGATTTTAAAGGTAAAGAACTTGATATTTCAATAGCTTTATTTTCTCCTAATAAATAGCTTTTTGTATTTACATTAAAAGTATTTTTTTCTTCTTTGTTTCTTAAATCTAATTTTAAAGTATCTAATGTATTATCTAGCTTTAGTTTTAAAGTAGTTAAAGTATCTTTATCTTGAAACCAGTAATGAAGTACTTTTTTATTTTTTGAATAATATACAATATCATCATTATTATAATCTGAAATATCAAGATTTAAAGTTGAAAAAGCTTTTTTGAAATTTAGCAATAAGTGATTATTATTTTCAAGTGTATTTTCTAATAAAGAATTTTCCTTTGTGTTTTCAAAAATATAAAACGGCATGCTAATAATATCTTCTGTTAAATTTATTATTTCTTCTTGAAAAGCTATACGTTCATTATCTTGATCAAAAATATAATTAAGATTTTTATCTTCTAAACATGCTATTTTATACTTTCCCTCTTTTAAGTTGTTTAAAATAAAGTTTCCTTCTTTATCGGTTTTGGTAAAATATTGTGGTCTTTTATATAAAACACTATCTTCTGCTTCTGGATATAATAAAACTAAAATACCTTCAATTACTTTATTGTCAAAAGCATTTAAAACAGAACCACTAATACTTAAAGAATCAATATAATTTCCTGTAGAAAAAACATAGTTTAAATTACTTAGTTTATTTGCTTCATTATAATCTTCAATGGCTTCATTAAAGTTTATAGAATAAGTTGTATTTTTTAAAAGCTCTTCTTTAAATTCAATCCTAACTTTTTTACCATTCAAAATATATTTAGGTTTATTTTTTAAAGGCGGCGATATAAAAACATAATTAGAAGATGATTTTAATTTTATAAATTCATTAAACTTAAACTCAATAAATTTAGAATTAAAATTTACAGATTTATTTTTTGGTTTTGCTTGTTTTAATTCTGGTGGTGTAACATCTTTTTCTCCACCAGTTGGTGCAACTTCATTGGCACAAGAAAATAAAAAAAATAGGAATAAAAAAAAATAGAACTTATACATTGTTATTATTTATCTGCCCATATAAACCATTAATACAGCAACATCAGATGGAGAAACGCCACTTATTCTACTTGCTTGCCCAATAGTTTTAGGTTTTATTTTAGTAAGTTTTTCTACTGCTTCTGCAGAAAGTGAAGAAAGAGAACTATAATCTACAGTTTCTCTTATTTTAATATTTTCTAGTCGAAGCATTTTATCTACAGTATCTTGCTCTTTGGCTATATAACCTCTATATTTTGATACTATTTCTGCTGCCATTTGCCATTCTTGAGGATATGGAGCTAAAAAATTTTTTAATTTAGGTAATTCATTTGCTAACTCTTCCAAACTCACATTTGGTCTCAATAATACTTTTTCTATTTTAAGTCCTTGGTTTAGAGGTGCTGAATTCTTCTGAGCTAGAAAATGGTTTATCTCAGAAGGTTTAACACTTTTATTTTCAATATAGTTATGAATTTTTTCTATAGCTATTTTTTTCTCTTGCATTCTGTCAAAACGTTCTTTACTAGCTAAGCCAAGTTTATATGCCATAGCGGTCAATCTCATATCTGCATTATCTTGTCTAAGCAATAATCTAAATTCTGCTCTGGAAGTAAACATTCTATATGGTTCTTCTGTTCCTTTATTTATCAAATCATCTATAAGTACACCAATGTATGCATCAGATCTTTTTAATACAAAAGCTTCTTTTTCATTTATATTTTGATGTGCATTTATACCAGCTATTAATCCTTGAGCAGCAGCTTCTTCATAACCTGTAGTTCCATTTATTTGCCCTGCAAAAAATAAATTTTTAACCAATTTAGTTTCTAATGTATTATTAAGCTGTGTTGGTTGAAAAAAATCATATTCTATTGCATATCCAGGTCTAAACATTTTAACGTTTTCAAAACCAGGTATAAGTTTAAGTGCTTTATACTGAACATCTTCTGCCAATGAAGATGAAAAACCATTTAAGTATATTTCTACAGTATCTCTTCCTTCTGGTTCTATAAAAAGTTGATGTCTATCTCGCTCAGCAAAGCGGTCTATTTTATCTTCTATTGATGGACAATATCTTGGACCAGTTCCCTGTATTCTACCTGTAAACATTGGCGAACTATCAAAACCATCTTTTAAAACTTCGTGTACTGCTTTGTTTGTATAAGCTATGTGGCAAGAATGATCAGTTTTTGGAATATTTGTGTCTAAGTATGAAAAACCAACTATTTCTGTATCGCCTTTTTGTTCTTCTGTTTTAGAAAAATCTATAGTTCTTGCATCTAGTCTTGGTGGCGTTCCAGTTTTCATTCTTCCAGATTCAAAACCAAGTTTTACTAGTTCTTCTGTAATTCCTGTTGCTGCTTTTTCTGCTGCTCTTCCACCACCAAAATTTTTTGCGCCAATATGAATTTTTCCGTTCAAAAAAGTTCCATTGGTAAGTATTACTGTTTTTGAAAAAATTTCTAGACCAAGGCTTGTTTTTACGCCTTTTACCACATTATTTTCTACTATTAATCCAGTAACCATTTCTTGCCAAAAATCTACATTTGGAGTTTGTTCAAGCATATTTCGCCATTTAGCTGCAAAAAGCATTCTATCGCTTTGCACTCTTGGGCTCCACATTGCTGGTCCTTTAGATCTATTCAGCATTCTAAACTGAATCATAGTTTCATCAGAAACAATTCCTGAATAACCACCCATTGCATCTATTTCTCTTACTATTTGTCCCTTTGCTATGCCGCCCATAGCTGGGTTGCAAGACATTTGTGCAATAGTATTCATATTCATAGTTACTAAAAGTACTTTAGAACCAAGGTTTGCAGCTGCGGCAGCTGCTTCACAGCCAGCGTGACCACCACCAACAACTATTACGTCATATTTTGAAAACATAATGATTTAAATTTCTATGCTACAAAGTTAACTAGAAAAAAATCATAGAAATAAACACAAATAGCTAAATAGCCTTAAATAAAGGAATTTAAGCTTTTTAACTATAAAAAAATACTTGCCAAATATGAACTATAGATATAAATAGCACAAAAACTGAGAGAAAAATATGGAAAATAAGCCAAGCATTAAAATACTGAGGATATTTTTCTAACCAATCTTTTGTGTTTATAAACGCCATAGCAACATTTATAAAAAAAACAATAGATAAAAGAAGTAAAATTGCATAGCCAATTTCTGTACTGTGTATATAAAATGCTAGTGGCAAAAATATTCCTATCCATTTATGAATGTCTATATAAAATGCTATACTTATTGAACTTTGGCTTTTACTAAGCCTTTTAATACTTAAAAACCACTGTGCTAAAATAAGACTAAACAAGAATAAACCACTCCATCTTTTATAAGATTGGTCTAATTGAAGTTGTTCTAAAAAATCTAATTTTAATTCAAAAAAGTATTGAATAAAATATAAAATAAATAAAATTATTCCTAGTGTATTTCTTTTCATTTTACTTATTTAAAATACTTGTCATTAAAGCTTTAGATGTCATTAAATCTATTGTATCACTTAGTGTATTCCAAGATGGTATATTATAACCTTGTGAAGGCCAGTTATTTCCAACATTTGGTTTAATAGTTGATTTAAATCCATTTACTTCAGTAATATAAGAAGTATAAGTGTTTTTTACTCCATTTTTATAAATAGAAATCATTGCCAATAATTCATCTGTAGAAATAGAATCTGTAGGATATGACCAAGTGGTTGCACCCATCATATCATTTAGTTTCCAGTTTTTCTTTGGAGAATCTTTGTGTTCGTTATGGCAAGTAACACAGGCTTGTGCACCAGCAAAATCTGGAAACATTCCAATATGCCTGTCGGTATCTGTGTCATAAAAAAACTTTGGCTTTTTATCTTTCTTTATTTCTTTAAATTTTTCTGCTTGAACTCCTTCAAATAAATTGGCTTGTACAATAGGAAAATCAGAACCCAAATATAAACCCATTGGAACAGCACTTTTTTCTATATATTGCGCTATTCCTCTTAAAAATAATGCTGGTAAAGGTCCTGCTTCTACATTTGATTTTTGCCAGTCTTCATGAAACTTTAAACCACTTGCCATTCCTTTTCCTACAATTTCTTTGGTATAAAATGTTCTGGTGTCATCGTTTAATTTTGCTATTATTTTAAAAGCATTTTCGGTAGAATAGCTTTTGTTAACTTTGCTTACATTTAAGTCTAAAGGTGGTGGTGCACTAACAAATAGGTATATTCCTAAACAAGTTAAACTTAGCGCAACTATAATAAGACTTAGAAATTTTGTGTTCATATTATTTTAAATTATTTATTGAATCAAGGTCGGCAATATATTTTTTTACACCTCCATAAGGATCTTTACCATCATTAAAATAGTCTTTGATTTCTTTTAAAGGAATTGTATCATTTAATTTTGTTGGAACTTGCATTTCGTGATTACCATGAAAATCATGGCATTGAATACAAGTATTCCACATTTCATTATCTATAAGTGTTTGATGTTTAGTATCTAATGGATCATTTTTTATTTTAACATCTTTATGACAGTTTACACAATAATTTGTTTCTGCAATAGTTACTCTTTTGTGCTGGTGTTCTGCATGGCAGCTTACACATTTTTCTGGATGTATAGCTTCTCTGGCTTCTTTAAACTTTGGTTCATTAAACCTATATATTGGATGATTATCGTTTGGTCTTTCATGACAATGTAAACAGGCATCATTTCCTACTTCTTTTTTACCAAAATCAATATCATTTTTGGCAGCACCTATCAAGTGTCTAAAATTTAGCTGTATCTGCTGTCTGCTGGTTCCAGGTGCATCTTTATGGCAGTGTGCGCATTCTAGCTCTTCATGACCTATATTATACTCTCCTTTTGCAAAATAAGCCTCATTATTTAGTAAGCTTAAATAAAATACAAAGCAACAAGCCAATAAACAACAAAATGCAATTATTTTATTTCTATTTCTAAAAATACCTTTGTCTACCACTACATCATAATCAATTTCTATATTTGAAGATTTTGCATAACTTTGACAAGTTAGAATAATATTTTTTCTTTTATTATCCTCAGTTAACTGGCTATTATCTTGAGAAATAACTTCTCCAGAAACAAGGCGAGCTGTACAGCTTAAACAAGTTCCTACTCTACAAGAATGTTCAGCATTTAAACCTCCTTTTAAAGATGCATCTAATAAATTTTCTTGTCCTTTAAATTTTAATGTACTCGTTTTTCCATCGCAGCTTACAAGTGCTGTAATATTTTTATTGGTTTTAATACCTTCAGGTAATGGAGTAAAAAATTTTTCTGTAAATATATTATCTTTAGAAACAGAAATACTTTCTAAATAAGTTAATGAATTATCTATAATTCCCTGTGGACCAGATATATAAAAAGATGAATTTGAAACTGGTAAGTTATATTCTTTAAAAAGCCGTTCAATATTTTCTATTATTAACCTTCCTTGCTCACCATCCCATTCTGCAGGAGTTTCCTTTAAAATAGGTATATAAGTAAAGTTTTTGTGTTTTGTTTCTGCTTCTCTCAGAAAAGTTCTAAATATTACTTCGTTTATGTTATTGTTTCCATAAATTAAATATATATTTCCTTTATAATTTTTATCAAAAAGTTCTTCTATTAAAGCTTTAATGGGTGTAATACCACTTCCTGCAGAAATAAAAACAGTATTTTCTTTAGAAAAAGCATTGCTTTCGGCCAAAGTAAAATCTCCTTCTGGTAAAGAAACAGATAATGTGTCTCCTTCTTTTATTTTATCACATAAATAATTTGAAACAAAACCGTCTTTTACTCTTTTTACACAAAAAGATAGCGTGTTATTATCATTTATTGAACCACATAAAGAATAAGATCTATTGTTGCAAATACCATTTTCGTCTTTAATTTGTATCACTACATATTGACCAGAAACAAAGTTAAATTGCTTTTTATAATTTTTATCTAATTTTAAGCTTATATAGCAAGAAAGATTAGTCATATCTGTCTTACTTGCAACTTTTAGGTTAAAAAACTTCATTTATTTTATGTAGTTAAATTATAATAGGTTAAAAGGCGTTAAAAATATTAAAAAAAATCATTAAAACAAACTATTAAAAAAACTTTAGTAAAAAATTTTTAATGCAGATATTTTAATATAGATTTGTGACAGGCAAAAACCAAATTATGAAACCAATAGAAATATTAAATGCTTTAAAGGTAAATAGACCAAAACTTGGTAAAGAAACAGGTGTTGGGCTTTACAGATTATTTAGATTGGTTGCCATGGAAGATATTTTAGGAAATGGTGCTTCTGCAATTAGTTATTATGCTGGAAAAAAACTTGGTTTAGAATTAGGTTTAAAATCTATAGACGAATTTTTAGCACTTTGTGATGATTTAAAAATTGGAATTATAAAAATTCCAGAAATGCGAGATGATTTTATTCATGTAGATGTATATGAATGTGTTACTTGTGATGGTATGGATGTAGTAGGAAGAACACTTTGTTCTTTTGAAGGTGGTTTAATAGCTGGATCTATAGAAAGTATTACAGGCAAAAAAACAACAGCTAAAGAAGTGACTTGTATTGGAGGTTTTGGTGATGAAACCTGTGGTTTTGATCTTACGCTTAAAGACTAAGCTTTTTTAGATACTCATCTTCTTTTTTACGCATAATTTTTGCTTCATCATCTGTTTTATCTTTATAAGAGCATAAATGTAAAACACCATGAATAATTACTCTATGTAATTCTTCTTCAAAAGATTTTTTTAAAAGAACAGCATTGTCTTTAATTCTATCAATAGAAATATAAAGTTCTGCTTCTAATAAGTCATCAGTATCTTCTAAAGTAAATGTAATAATGTCTGTATAATAGTCGTGATTCAAAAATTGTTGATTCACTTCCAAAAGTGCTTCGTCGCTATTAAAAATAATAGAAAGTTCAATCTCTTGATTTTTATTTTCACTTTGAAAAGTAGATATTATCCAATTAGAAATAATTTCTGAATTGGAAATTTCAAAGTCAATATCTTGGTTAAAAAAATGTATCAAAGCTTAAATTGAAGTTCAACAGCATTTCCTTTATCAGAAAAAATAACAAAATCTGCCAATTGTTTAATTAAAAAAACACCTCTACCACCTATCATTTCTAGGTTTTCTGGAGCCGTAGGATCTGGTAAATTTAAAAAATCAAAGCCATCTCCTTCATCTATAATGTTTACACTTAAAAATTTAGGTGCCGTATCTGAAATAGAATAATTAATGTTAACTTTCTTTTCTGGATTTCTTTTATTTCCGTGTATAATAGCATTATTTACAGCTTCTGTAATAGAAACTAGCATATTGCCAAATACAGAATCATCAATATTATGTTCAGAGCATAAAGTTTCTACAAACTTTTCTACTTTTACTATACTTTCTGGTTTTGAATAAATTATCAAGGTTTTATTTTATTTATATACTTTTATGTAATTTGGTATTATATATAGTTGCTCTACAAATATATAATAATAATTAATTTGTTGTACTGTTTTTAAAATATTTTTCTGTTATATTTCTATAATAAGGTTTTAAACTTGGAGGCAAGTTTTTATATAGTTCTAATGAAGATTTTCGTTTATTGAGGTAATCTTCTAGTGCTGGTGGTGTTTCATTTTTATATTCTGTTGCTATTTCTGCTTTTCTTTCTTCTTTTTCATCTCGTTGTCTTTCTGCATTTTCTGCTTCTAAAAGCCTTGTAAGTATATCTTGCTGTCTTTTTAAAAGTTCATTGCTTATGTTTTTGTTTACGATGTCGGTTTCGTTTTGTTCCATTTCATCAATTATCTTTTGTAAATCTCCAAGACCTCCTTTTCCGTTTTCACCTTTTTTTTCTCCTTCACTTATTTTTTTAAGTGCTTCTCTAATGGCTCTTTGTTTTGCTGCCATTTTTGCCAATTCTTTAGATTGTCCCGCTTTTTCTTTTCCTGTTTTTTCGCCTGGTTTTCCCTCTCCATCTTTTTTCATTTGCTCGCCCATTTTACTTATTTGGTCGCTGAGCTGTTGTTGCATTTGTTTTAAACTTGGCATTTTACCTGGTTTACTTCCGGGTTTTTTACCTGGTTTTTCGCAACTTTGGTTTCCAGGCATTTGCTGTGCCATTTGCTGCTGCATTTGTGCCATTACTTCACTAAGCATTAGTGCCAAATCGTTATAGCCGGTCATTACATATTGTTGGTTTACTAGTGCTTTTCCTGTTTGCCTTGCTTCCAAATTATCTACTGCGGCATTTAGGTTTCTGTTTATATCAAATATTTTTTCTGTAATAAAACTTTCTATTTGAAAAACACGTTTCGCCAAAGCAAACAAACTATCTTCTACAAGTTTAGAATCTTCTATCAGTTTATTCTGCTCTTGTACTAACTTAACGTATTTGGGTGTGTTTATGGTTGCATTTTTAAACTCACTAATTAAAAATTCTTCTTGAAATGAAAGAGAAATCAAATTTTCTAAAAGCTGACGCAGCGATTTCATATCTTCTTCCATTGATTCAGTTTGCATTTCTGAATTCATAGCAGCCATTTTTTGAGCCATTTCTTTCATTTGGTCAGCTGCTTTTTGCTGGCTTTCACTTGCTTTGCTGTCTTTATTTTTTTCTAATTGATCGCTGGCGTTTTCCATTTCTTCAGAAGTTTCTTGGGCATCTTTTTTCAAGTCGTCCATATCTGCATTGTCGCCAAGTTCTTCATCCATTTCGTCAAGTTTATCAAGGTCTTTTTTTAGTTCTTCAAATTCTTTGTTTAGTTTATCTTGTTCTGCTTGTTTTTCTTCTGGTGTTTTTGTTTTATTGTCTGCTAGTTCTTCTTGTTTTTTGGCTAATTCTTCTAGCTTTTCTTGTGTTTCTTGCATTTTTTGTTCAAACTCAAGTTTTTTAAGCATTTCAAGCATTCTGTCAAGTTCTTTTTCAAGTTCTTCATCATTTACTTTCATTTCTTCTGTTTGTTCCAAAATGTCTTCTTTGTCCATTTTTTCAAGCATTTCTTCATATTTTTCTATGAGTGCTTTCATTTCTTCATCTAGTACTTCATCAAAAAGCTTTTGAACTTGTTCTTGTTTTTTGGCTATTTCTTCATTTACTTCTTTGTATTCATTTTGTTGCTGAATGTTTTCTTTCAGCTTTTTGTTCATTTCTTCTATATTTTGTTGCAATTTTTTTTGCTCTTGCAGCATTTCCTTCATCTGCTTTTTGTCTTCCCAAGAAAGTTCCTTTTTATTTAAAAGCTTTTCTTTCATTGCTTTCATTTCTTTTTGAATTTCTTTGGTTTTTTCTATAGATTTTGTTAGGTCTTTCTTTAGTTCATCTAGTTCTTGTTCTGTTTTGTCTTCCATTTGGTCTAAAGAAGGCAAAGCATAAGTCATCCATTTAGATCGTGAAGATTTTCTACCATTTACACCATCATTATCCCAAACTTGAAAATAATAAACCAATTTTTCGCCAGCTTGTAATCCAAGTTCTTTTAAATTCCAGAAATAAGAAAATTCTGAAACCAAGCCTTTTTCAAAAGGAATAGCTTTTGAAATAATTTTATTTTTTTGATTAGAAGAAATTTCTTGCTTTTCTATTTTATAATTAAAAGTCAAATTTGTCAATCCATAATCATCAGCAATTTCTCCTATATAAAAATAAACATCTGTATTTATACTGTCTTGAAGCTCTTTTACCGCAATTTTTGGAAATTCGTCTAAAATCACCGAAATATTGAATTGAACAGAGTCTTTTTGTGTAACACTATTATTAAGTGTTTTAACTATGTATTTTTCATTGGTTTTCAGTACTTTATCAAAAATAAAACGATTGTTTTTTCCTTTTTTTAAGTCAAATGAAGCCTCTGAGAATTTAATATTTATTTTTTCTGTGGCTACGGCTTCAAATATCCAACGTACAGAAGTACCAAAAGGAGCATTTATATCGCCAGAATTTTTAATAAGTTCATTTTTTTTGTTTAAATATTTTGGATAAGTTAGCGCAACAGAAAAATTTGTAATCATTGGTTTTTGTGTAACATCAATTTCAAAATTTTGAGTTCTAAACCCGCCGCCTTCTAAATAAAAAATTGTATTGCTTTGAATATTAGAAAAAATGTAAGCAAAGTTTGTTGTATTTAATTTTTGAGGAGTTGTTTTTGTGAAAGTTCCATTTTTAGATTTTCGGTATAAATATATTTCGTTTGGAATTTCTTCACCTTCTATTTTTATATTTAGTCTAAAATCTGAAAACTGTAAAGCATTTAGCGAATCTTTATTTATATTAAATGAAAAAGGCATAGGTTTTTCGAAAACTACATCATTTTGAATTAATCTGTTTGTGCTGTCTTTTATAATATTTGGCTTGAAAAACAAAAGTGCCAAGAATAACAAAAATGGTGGAATGGCGTATTTTAAATATTGGCGATTTTCATTAAAATCTATAGCATTGGTAAACGGAACAGGTTTCAGTTCCAGAGATTTTTGATTGATACTTGCTTCTATCAAAGCGGCTTGCTCCAAACTTACTTCACTAGTTTTTAGTTGTAGAATATTTATCAGTTTATCTTTTACATTGCTAAAGTGGTTTCCAATAATTTCTGCAGCTTGCTGGTGAGAAATTATTTTGCCAAGCTTTTGAATTTTGAGCAAAGGAAAAACTATAAAATAAGTAAGTGCAAACAAACTAGCACTTATAAAACTGAAAAACAATAACTTACGCAGCGCAGGAGAGAAGAAAAACTGATATTCTGCCAAGGCAATAATTAAAAAAAAGGCAAAAAGCAGTGCAGTAGTATAAAGCACGCCTTTGATTAGTTTATTGAAATAAAACTTTCGAATAAACTGATCTAGCTTTTCTATAAGCAGTGTATAATTGTTGTTTTGCATTAATACTTGTTTAACATCCAAACGATTTCAAGTGAAAATCATTTAAGTATTATGCCGATAGATGAAATAAAGAGCAAGAATTGCGATAGTTATTTCACTCATCAGTATAACTTGCTAATATAATTATAGTTTTGTAAATGCCTGTGATTGTTTTAGTTAAAAAAGAGGTATTTGGTCTTTTGATTGATTTGTTTTGTATCATGGCAAGCAAAATACTAAGTTATTAGAAACAGGCTTTGTTATAGATTATCAACAGTAGTACAAACTTTATTTATATGATCAATACCATAAAGAAGTTCAGATTCGTTAATATTCATCCATTGAAAAAATTGTATTATTTTTCCATAATGTTTTCTGGCATTTGTAGAATCTTTTATTGATTGCGAATTTCTAAAACATATAGGTTCGTGATGAGCGATTCTATTTCTGAATTTATTTATATCTGCTAATTGATTAAAAACATAATTTTGATTGTATTGATTAGTTGGAGTACTTATCGGTTTAGCAGGAAAAATTCTCAATAAATCTCGTCCTGTAGCTGTATATTGTTTTTGAGCAAATAAAAACCTCCAGAAACCAAAGCCTAATTCGGCTACCAACTTATTGTGAGTGTATGATGTTCCTAATGAATAAACAGCATCATTTATATTTTTTTGAGTTAATCTTGTACGGTTATTGTCAAATATTCCGTGTGTTAGAGCACCATTTCTTAACCAATCATTGCCTAAAGAAGATGTTAAATGTTCGTCTATTTTATTTCGTAAAGAAATTTCAAAACAACTTATTACTGTGAAAAACTCTTGTGATAATTTGAGATTAAGGCGGTAAAGTGTCATAGATTTTCTTGTGTTTCCAGAACAAGCCCTTAAGTATCTGCTCATTCTTGGAGCGGATAATATATTCTCAAATTTACTGTATCTCATAATACTGATTTGGTAAATACAAATATAATTATTATATTTGTATTATCTTATTCCCGATAGTCCCTGATTTGCGTCAAACTATCGGGTTTTGATTTTTTATAAGCAATCTTTATTGTTGAATAATATTTGTCCGCTTTATTTTCTGATCATTCTTCAAATGAATAATCTCAAATGTCATTTAAGTCATCAATTGTCTCTTGTTTTAAGATAATCTTTAACATTCTTTCTCTTTTCAGCTTTCAATTTATTGAGATTTTCATCAAAATCAAAATTTTCAATTCTGGGACTATTTAGTCCTTCTTGAATTGCATTTTTTTAAAGCAATTGTTTTGTTCTCTTCATTTTCTAAAAGTCTAAGTCCATCTCTTATTACTTCACTTACAATTTTATAATGTTCTATAGAAACTTGACTGCTCACAAATTGGTCAAAATAATTTCCAAGTGATATTGATGTATTTTTCATAATACTTTAGTTTTGTCAAAGTAGCCAGTTTTTGGTAAATATTTCAATGTTGTTTTTATCTTTTCTTTGTATCTTAGAAATATCGCTCCATTCAATTTTTTCATATTTAGAATTGTCGATTAAAAAACCTGTTGTAATTTGAATAGCATATTTTTGATAAGCGAAATTAGAAAAAACGCATTAAACTCAAAATAAGAAAAAAATAGTTTTTTAACACTTTTTTCTCCTGCAATGCAATATAATATAAATTTTTGAGTTTACTTTGTAATTCAAAGTGCTTTTAAAATGAAAAATATAATTTTAGTAAAACAAAAATATCCAATAAGAGAATGGCTCATTTATTTTTTATTCGAAAATTCAAAAAATATATACCGAGTTTTTGCAAAAAGAAATTATGAACCTTGGACATTAACAGTAAACAATTTGTTGGCTTTTGAAGAAAATACTTTAGGAAAAGATTTAGGACTTTTTTTAAATAAACACAATTTTAATCTAGAACCAAAGTTTGAAAAGCATGATATACATCATTTGCTTACTGGCTACGAACCAAATGTTATAGGCGAAGTTTGTGTAAGTGTTTTTAACCTAGCAAACGGCAAAAGAAAACTATATACTAGTGTTGCGGCTTTTTTTGGAGTATTAATCATGTTTGAAGAGTACAAGACTTTTATAGAAGCTTATAAAAGAGGAAAAAATGCCAGATCGTATGCAAAATGGAAATTTGAACATCTTTTAAACGAAAATACTCAAGAATTGAAGAAATATATTTTTAAGAAAGAAAACAATTTGGAAGTGATGATATAATGCAGGTGTCATCTCGACCATCAGGAGAGATCTTCCTTTGTGATTAAAACAAAAATGGATTTGAAACAAAAAAATTGTATAAAAATTCAAAGGTAGATTTCTTACTATGTTCGAAATGACAAAAAAAGCAATTAAAAAATAAACACATTAAAAACTACAAAATGAAAAAGACAGATTGGAAAATTTTACTCGCAGCTATAGTTTATACTTTGCTGTTTTACAAACAAGAAGCAGGTTTAAACTTCTTTATATTCTCTATTGCAATAAGTATATTATCGCTTTTGCAAAATACCGAAAAGCTTAAAAAACCAGCTTGGCTAGCTGCCGCTTTTGGAACACTATTTTCTGGTTTTTTTGTGTTCTATTATGGAACTAATTTACCTATAGTTGCCAATGTAATTTCTATTATTTTTTTAGCAGGTTTTACTTTCAACCCCAATAAATCGCTGTTGCTTTCGGCTTTTAATGCTTTAAGTTCTCTGGTGCTTTCTATTCCATTTTTAATTATAGATTTTATAAAAGAAAGAAACAAACCTGCAGAAGAAAAGACGGCTAAAAGTAATTGGTTTAAGAAGGTTTTACTTTTACTTTTTCCGCTTTTTGTAGTTTTGGTTTTCTTTGTTTTGTACAGAGATTCCAATCCGCTTTTTCTTAAAATTACAGAAGATATTAATTTAGATTGGCTGTCTTTTCCGCTGGTAAAACACTTCTTAGTTGGTTTGTTTTTTATGTATAGTTTTTTTGTACATAGTACCATAAAAAGACTTAATGCTTTTGATGACAACAAAACAGATAATATAGATTTTATAGATGAAGAAAAGCACAATAAATCCTTTTTTAGTCGTTTTCTTTCTTTAGAATCTGAAACTTATACGGCTCTGGCTTTGTTTATAATGCTAAATATATTAATTGCCGTTTTAAACGCTATTGATATAAATTATTTATGGCTAAAAGCTGCTTTGCCACAAGGTTTAGTATTTAGCGATTATTTGCATTCTGGAACTTTTACTTTAATAGTTTCTATTGTGTTTGCTATAGCAATTGTAATATTTTTCTTTAGAGGAATTTTTAACTTTAATACTAAAGGAAAAGCATTAAAAATTCTTGGTTTTATTTGGATAGTTCAAAATATAGTAATGATAGTTTCGGCAATGTTGAGAAACAAATTGTATATAGAACAGTATGGTTTAACACATAAAAGAATAGGTGTTTTTGTGTTTTTAGTTTTGGCGGTAATTGGCTTGCTTATTACGTTTTTAAAAATTGCTAGTAAGAAAAATATTTGGTTTTTGTTTAGAAAAAATGCCTGGGCTTTTTATGCTGTTTTGGTTATGACTACTGCCGTAAATTGGGATTTTCAAATAACAAAATACAATATTAAAAACGCCAACAAAAACCATATTGTAGATCTTGATAAAAACTATTTGGCTAAACTTTCGCACGTAAATACTTATATGCTTTTAAAGCAAGAAAGCGATACAACGCCTTTTGAAATTTATAATAATAGTGTGTCTAGTAGATATGATGTTTCTCCGCTTCAAGAAAAAATTCAGAAGCTTTTAGATTATAAAAACAGAAAGCAATGGCAAGAAATTTCTTTAAACAAAAACTATAACGTAGCACAAATAAAATTAGCAAACGAAATGGCAAAAATTAACAAACTAGATTTATTTTCTTTATACATAGAAGATGTAAAACAATATGATGAATTGAACAATATTAAAGGACTTGATTTGCACAACAATTTGTTAAGAGATAATTTAAGGGGGATTTCAAAATACAAAAAAATAGAGATTTTGAACCTAAAAAACAACCAAATAGAAAGCTTAGATAGTTTGCCTGTTTTAGAAAAACTAAAACATTTGAATTTGAGCAATAACAATATTAAAAACTTTAGTGCTTTGGAAAAATTTCAAACTATAGAGAAATTAAATATTGGTACAAATCATAATGATATAGAAGTAGATAAATTTCCAATATTGAAAAATCTAGAGGAAATAAACATTAGTAATTCAAAATATAATGATTGGACTTTTTTAGCAAATCAACCTAAGTTGAAAAAAATCATCTACCAAAATGGTTCGCCGTATTTGGTAAAGCTAAAAAGTATTCCTTCATTAGAAATTGCAGATTTTTATGGATCAAGTTTATTAAACAATACAGGCGATTTTTTTGATAGTTTGGCTTTGTCAAAAAATATTAAAGAATTGAGTTTAAATTATTGCAACTTGGGAAGTGCATATTATTTAACCAAAGGAAAATATTCTAAAGTTTTATTTGAAAACCTAGAACGACTATCTATGGTGAACAATAATTTACAAAAAGGAGTAAATTACTTAGAAAACTATACAAAACTAAAAGAATTAAATATTAGCTCTAATGGAATAAATAAATTAGAATCGCTTAAAAAATTGGTTAAATTAGAAAGTTTAATTTTAGACAATAATGTACTTTATAGTTTGAAAGGAATTAATGCTTTTGCTAGCTTAAAAAAACTAAGTATAGCCAATAATAAAATCAAAAATTTTGAAGAATTTACAAAGTTTACACAACTAGAAAACTTATATGTATCAAACAACAATTTGAACGAAATAGATAGTATTATAAACTTAACTAAGCTTAAAAAATTAGATATTTCTGGAAACGATATTGAAAATATTGCTTTAGTAAAATCATTGACAAAACTTACACATTTATACATAGCAAACACCAATACTACAGATTTTAGTTTCTTGTATGAAATGAAGCAATTAAAATATATTTCACTAGGCGATATAGACTTAGAAATAGTAGAAATTTTAAAAGAAAAACTACCAAATACAGAATTAGATTATTATTCCAAAAATTTAGGAAAAAGCATTAATTACAATAACAATAAAAGAGCATTTTACAGTGAAAGTTTTTAATATGAACAGAATAGAATTGTTTCGTTGGTTGATATTGATTCCTGTAACTTTTGTTGCAACTGGGTTTCTAACTGCTTTATTTGCGCATGTTTTAATAGATATAATAAAACCGTTTGAAACAGGGTCAGATTATGATGGTTTTTATTCTGCCGCAATCACATCTTTTGCGGCTATAATTTGGCTTACGGCAAGTTATTTCATAGCACCAAAATACAAGAAAAAAGTACTTTGGATTTCTTATATCATAGGTTGTATTATTAGTACACTTCTTCTTATGGAAATAAATTCAAGAAACGGATTGCATTTAATATTAGCGATTGTTTTTACAACATTTGTAGGTTTTTTTACAGCAGTAATATTACATTTTGGAAAAAATATTTTGAATGAAATAGAGCGGTAAAATGGAGAAAGTAGATAATATTATAAGATGGATTTTTCTTGTTCCGGCGATTTTACTTTTGGTTTCTTTTACTTTTATTGTCTCTACAATTTTAAGTTTCGAGATTA